>JAOUEZ010000017.1 GCA_029858465.1 Thermoplasmata archaeon
TTTTCCGCCAGTCTCACGTATCCCTCGTAAGGGGTTACCATGAAGCAAAGATGGTTGAATTTTGCGACCTGATCTTTTACCGCCTTGACGACCTCGCGCGGGCAATGTCCGGCGTTGGTGACACCTATCCCGCATCCCATGTCGATGAATTGATTCCCATCGACATCAACCAATATTGATCCCGAGGCTCTCTCGATGTATATCGGAGCTGCGACTCCGACTGATTTTGATATGTATGCCTCTTTTAACTTGCTGAGCTCCGCTGATTTCGGACCCGGCAGTTCAGTCTTGACCTCTGGCTTCTTTGAAATCTTAGCTGCCATTCAATTCACCTCGTGAGCGTTTCTATTTGCTCGCGACAGACTCGAACATAAATGAATCATTAAATAATGTTTGGTCAAGGAACAGGAATATATTCGAAGATTCTTCAAATTTGGAATTCTGGTAGTATTTCCGGATCAACATCCAATCAGGGAGTGTTTTATGAAAAGCTCCTTGAGCTCGAAAGAAAATAGGTGGAGAAACATACTTTTATGCATAGGTTCACTGAACAAGGATTAATCAATAATTTTCCTTATAACGCCAGATTTAAGCAATTTCGTACCGTCAGATTATTTTTCATAACATAACATATAGTAAAATGATATGAAAAAATCGTCAATAAATCAGGGGTTGATAATGTAATATATGAAAAACTGAAAAGGAGTCCACTTGTGAACTTCTACAATTGCTTTCACCTGTATGACTATCCCCGGGAATAATTGGCTTAGCCTGAGAATCAAAAACGATTTGACGTTCATCGCGGAAGACATAGATAGGATGTGTGATTATTCTCATAATGCGGCTCTCGACCCTAATCACGAGGAGAGAACATCATATGATGCTCGATGTGACGATCGATGGAGTTGGCACGGTGAAGGCCGTCATCGACAAGGAGAACAGCGCCACCGTAGATGCTCTTGAGGAAGCCCTGCCGATCGAGAGCAAGGTCAACAGATGGGGCGATGAAATCTATTTCTATGTCGATTTCGACGCGCCCGTCGAAGAAGACGCTCGATCGGAGATGAATGTCGGGGAGATCGCATACTGGCCGAACGGCCCCGCCATAGCAATATTTTTCGGACCGACCCCGGCAAGCACCGGTGCCGAACCGGTTGCAGCATCCGACTGCAATGTGATTGGTCGAATCGAAGTATCCCCCGACCTACTCCAAAAGGCGAGAAGTGGCGCAAAGATAAGGATAGAAAAATCAGATTGATTCTATTTCTTCATCCTCTTGAGATAATCGGAGATTATCTTGCTGTGATCGAAAGCGAGCTTGGGCAATCTGCTCAATGGTACCCATTCAGCTATAGTCTCGTGGCTGTCCGTGAGTACGCCTCCTTGAAGGGATAAGATGTAGACGGCGCTGACGGTATGCCCCCTCGGATCTCTGCGAGGATCAGAATAAATGTCGAGCAGTTTTTTCACGCGAACATCGAGGCCCGTCTCCTCCTTTATCTCTCTGACCACGCTCTGTTCGAGCTTTTCGCCGTATTCGACGAATCCCCCCGGCAGCGCGTACATTCCTTTGAACGGGTCGTGCTTTCTCTTGACAAGCAAGATTTTGTCATTCTCCACAAGGATTCCGTCGGTGGTGAGGCTCGGCTTTTTGGCATGTTTTTCGAGAGCATTGCTCAATTCCGACGTGCGATTTTCAAATTCGGATAGCAACCGCTCACCTGTCTCTGTGAGAGATGTTTCGCCATAATCCTTTCCGCCTCGTTTCGATTCGACTATCTTCTCGCCGCAGATCTGCTCCATCCGATGGATTATCCCCCAGGCGTGCCGATATGACATCCCCATGCTCTTCGCGGCATCGGAGAGCGAACCTGTTTCCTTGATCTTCTTCAGAAGCTTCGCCCTGCCTGCACCCATAAGAGATTGCCTGTCAAACTTGAGTACTGGGCGATAGTCTAATTCCAAAGAGATTTGCATCACCTCTCCATGCGCGTCATGGATGCTGGTTGTTGGACTTAAAACCTTTTCATCCGCGCGCACTTCGCTGGAAAGGTTTATCCGCTGGTCGAGGTTTCGATTAGCTCAAGGTAGTCTGTAACATGCTTCGAATACCGACGGTCCTTACGGCCGATGAGCTCATCGAGAGGGCGTTCAAGAAAGCCTCGAAGGTCAATGTGATAGGCAAGAGCAAGCGTGACATGATAAAGCAGAAGAATCTTGCCAAAGTCAATTCTGTGGCAGACACAATATCGTCCACGCTCGAGAAATATGTGAGCGCATTTCCGACACTTGAAAAACTCCCCGCGTTCTACCGCGAGATAATCGACCTGCTGATAGGCCTTGACGAACTGAAAAAATCGCTCGGGGCGAGCGATTGGTGCGCCAAGCAGGTACGGAGCGTCGCGAGGATCAATAGGGCGAAAATCAAGAGGAGCAGGAACGTGAAGGAGATGGACGAGAGCAGGGAGGCGATGTACGGAAGATCCGCCTCACTGGTAAAACAGATATCGAAGGAACTCATATTCCTGAACAAAGCCAGGAACCAAATCAAGAACATGCCGACAATCAGCCCCGAGATGAGGACCATCGTCATCGCAGGTGCCCCTAATGTAGGGAAGAGTCTCCTGGTTGCAGCGATATCCTCCGCAAAGCCGAAGGTCGCCATCTATCCGTTCACGACGAAGGAGATATCGGTCGGTGTTCTGACGGTGAAAAGGACGAGATATCAGGTGATCGACACTCCCGGGTTGTTGGATAGGCCGTTTGAAGATAGAAACGAAATCGAGCTTCAGGCGATAATCGCCCTGAGGCATCTCGCGGACCTTGTGGTCTTCCTGCTCGATCCGACCGGCACATGTGGCTATCCTCTCGATTATCAATTGTCGTTGCTGGATGGGATAAGGGTTCTTTATCCCGATGCGAGGATAGTAGTCGTCGAAAACAAATCGGACCTTCACAGGGGCGAAGAAGGGAATCTGAAGATTAGCGCATTGACGAAAGAGGGGATCGGCGAGCTGACGCAAGTCATCGAAAAAGAACTTTCGATGAAAACCCAATCATAAGATTTTTAGTCGGCGATGACACTCACCCGAGGTGGGCTGCACTTGAAAACGATAGTTGCGAGAGAGGACTCTCGCGCAATGCCTGATGGGGGCGCTATTAACCGATGAGTATTCCTGCATGTAGTGAAGCAACCAGTCGATATTTCGAATTGCTCAAGGAGGAAGCGGACAAATGCTACTCCATCGCCAGAAAAGCAAGAGCAAAGGGGCTCGATCCGTCGACGGATGTCGAGATTCCGATGGCCGATGATTTGGCGAGCAGGGTAGAGCATCTTCTATCGGATTGGGGTACCGAGGGCATCGCCGAGAAGATCCGAGAGCTGAGCAAGAAGCACAACAGAGAAGAGGTCTCGATACTCATTGCGAAGGAGATAGCAACACTTCCATCTAGGACAAAGGAGGAGGCAATCGACAGGGCCATCCGCGTGGGCGTTGCGGTTCTCACCGAGGGAATACTCGTCGCGCCGCTGGAAGGAATTGCAGGCGTTAAAATCCGCGAAAACAATGACGGATCACAATACCTGACAGTCTATTTTGCCGGACCGATTAGATCTGCAGGTGGCACCGGGCAGGCGATGTCGGTTCTCATCGCGGACATTGTCCGGCGGCAGCTCGGAATATCCAAGTACATTCCAATAGAAGGGGAGGTCCAGAGGCTGAAGGAGGAGATACCTCTTTACAGGATCTGCCAACATCTGCAATATACGCCGACAAATGATGAGATAGATCTGATTGTCCGCAACCTCCCCGTATGCATAGACGGAGAGGGCACCGAGGAGACCGAAATCACCGGATACCGGGATCTACCGAGGATTGAGACAAACAGGATCAGAGGTGGAGCGTGCCTGGTCATAGCTGAGGGGCTGTGTCTGAAGGCACCAAAATTGCAGAAGCATGTCAAGAAGCTCGGGATTGACGGCTGGGAATTCTTGGATGAATATCTGAAGAAGAAGGGATCGGCAGTAGAATCATCCAATGGAGGAATCGCACCGAGCGAGAAATTCCTTAAGGACATCGTCGGCGGCAGGCCAGTCCTGTCTCATCCATCCAGAATTGGCGGCTTCAGACTGAGGTACGGCAGGAGCAGGGCGACGGGATTGGCAGCGGTCGGCCTGAACCCGGCAACGATGCAGATCCTTGGAGGATACATCGCCGTAGGGACTCAGATAAAACTGGAGCGCCCGGGAAAAGCCGGAGCGGTCACACCTTGCGAGACAATAGAGGGACCGATCGTGCTACTCGACAACGGAGACCTTGTACAGATCCATGAACTATCTGAGGCAAATCGGCTCAAGGCCCGAGTCAAGGAGATAGTCGATGTCGGCGAGATCCTCATATCATTCGGAGAGTTCGCGGAGAACAACCACCCTCTGGTTCCCGTCGGTCTCACGATCGAGGAGTACAGGGCGATGCTCAATGAGAAGGCTGAAGAGCTGCCAAAGAATTGGTCGGACACATCCTTCGAGAAAGCTGTTGAAATCTCAAAGAAATACGACCTGCCACTGCACCCGAAATTCAATCTCTTCTGGTCAGATTTATCGATCGACAAGGTAAAGAAGCTCAGAGATCACATATTGAAGACAGGAAAATACTCCAAGACCCTGACAATAGACAATGACCCCGAGATCAAATCTATTCTCGAGAGGCTCGGGGCGCTTCACAGGGTGAGGGATGAAAAGCTCAGGATAGGCGCGTACGCGAAAGCGATGATATTCGTCCTCGGGATAGAATCTGACGATAAGGGTCAGCTGTCCTCGGAAAAAACCATGGATGATGGCTGCTCCAATATTCTGGAAGCGCTGAGCAAACTGTGCGGCATTGGTATTGCCCCAAGAGCCGTGACAAGGATAGGGGCAAGGATGGCCAGGCCGGAGAAGGCGAAGGAGAGGAAGATGAGCCCTCCGCCACACATCCTCTTCCCGATCGGCTTCGAAGGGGGAAGCCAGAGGCTGCTCAACGAGGCGGCGATGAAGGGCGATGTGAATGTCACCATCGGCGAGCGGAGATGTCCGGTCTGCGGCAATGTCACATTCTCATCCTTGTGCATATGCGGGTCCCATACTTTGGCAAGAAAGACGGAATCAGTTGTGACGCTCCATCTCAAGGAATTACTCGATAACGCCCGCAAGAATGTCGGGCTTAGGAGCTTGCCCGATATCAAAGCGGTGCAGGGAATGATATCCAAGGAGAAGACCCCGGAACCGCTTGAAAAGGGCATATTGAGGGCGAAACACGAGGTGTTCGTGTTCAAGGATGGGACCACAAGAATCGACGCGACGGATGTCCCACTGACCCATTTCAGGCCTGCTGAGATAGGATTGAGCGTCGAGGAAGCTAGAAGCCTCGGATATGACAGAGATGCGCTCGGAAACGAATTGACCGATGCGGGCCAAATATGCGAGCTCAAGGTACAGGACATCATAGTCCCTGCGAGCTGCGCGAAGTATCTTGTCAACACGGCGAAATTCACGGACGAACTGTTATCGAAGTTGTACGAGGTCCAGCCGTATTACAAAGTGACAAAACAGAAGGATCTCGTGGGGCATCTCGCAATCGGTCTCGCGCCCCATACATCAGGAGGAGTGCTCGCGAGGATAATCGGCTTCTCAAAGGCAAAGGCGGGATATGCACATCCTTATTTCCATTCGGCAAAAAGAAGGAACTGCGACGGGGACGAGGATTCGATAATTCTGCTCATGGATGCGCTGATAAACTTTTCAAGATCCTTCCTGCCGGAGAAGAGAGGCGGGCTGATGGACGCACCCTTGGTCCTGACCACACGCATCGATCCTGACGAGATCGACAAGGAGGCGCACAATCTGGACTTTAGGTGGGAGTATCCAGTGGAGCTGTACAATGCGGCTAGAGAATACAAGAGCTGCAGGAGCGTCGAGGGGCTGATGGATCTCGCCGGCGGCAGGATAGGCACCGTGCTGCAGTATGAGGGGTTCGGATACACCCATGAAGTGCTCAGAATCGATGACGGCCCACTTTCGTCATCTTACACGGCATCGAGCTCGATGGGCAATAATATCGACGCCCAGCTTGAGATAGCGGCGAAGATAAGGGCTGTCGACGCGAGGGATGTGGCTCACAGGGTCATAGTGAGACATCTGCTGCCCGACCTCGTAGGCAGCCTGAGGAAGTTCTCCGCTCAGCAGCTCAGATGCACAAAATGCAACACGAAATACCGAAGGATGCCTCTAAGGGGAAAATGCTCCTGCGGAAACACACTTATCCTGACCGTATCTGCAGGGAGTGTCAGCAAGTACCTCGAAAAGGCGAAAGAGATTGCGGACAAATATGATGTGCCGAAATATACAAGACAGAGAATAGAGCTCGTTGAGACATCGATAAATTCCATATTCGAGTCCGACAGGGTAAAGGACAGCAGCCTCGACGACTTCTTCTGAAAAATCTATTCCTGAAGCGCGGAAATCTGCTCTGAGAACCCCGTGAATTTCTCTTCTAAAATCTTCAGAGAACGCATTAAAAGATCCTTTGCTGACAGAGAACCGTCGGTCTCATATCGGAACACTATCCTTTGCGGGTCTTCCTGGACCTTGACACAGTTCAGCTCGCAGGATTCGACGCACGCCATGCAGAGGTTGCATCTCTCAGGATGCGCGACAACGATTTTCTTGCCCTCTTTCGAAAAGACATCTTTGGGACAGACTGCGATGCAACGCGCATCGTGGTCGCATTTTGCCGAGTCGATGGATATTTTTGCAGAGTAACGGTGCCCGACGCCACAGACAGGAGAGTACTTCGCATGATCTTTGCCTGTAGATAGTTCCGCGGTCGCATAGGCAAGAATCGCCTGATTCTCGTTGAGCTTGACAATCGGAACCAGGTCATCCTTGATCTTGAACTTTGCATCGCCCAAAGGCTCAAGGTCGCCGGAATATACAGTGCATGGGCCCTTCTTGTTGAGCGAGTACATGATCGTGCAGTTCGGGCAGCCTTCGCCGTTGCATACGCATTTGCTTCGAAATACAAATACATCCAGATCCGTCGGCACGGGAAGAAGGCCGAGCCGGTGGGCGATCATCTCATCGAACAGAGGAGAGACGCTCTCGAATTCCTTGCCGCCCTCGTCCATTATCGCCCCGAGATGATATTCTATTTTCTCGATTGCCATTTTTGGGACATCCGAGATCATTGTTCTCCTGATAGCATTGACTATCGAAGGATCCGCGTCAAGGAAGACTATTCTCCCCTTGTTATGCGTCATTTCTTGAATTTCAATCTTCATATGAACCACTCGAATAGAGGTATCCAATCCTCGCAATCAGACCCTTCTGCCCCTACGTCCGCCCTTCTTCTTTGTTCCGTCATGGGGGACTGGGGTCACATCTTCTATTCTGCCTATTCTTATGCCTGCCCTGGCCAGACCTCTTATTGCAGCCTGTGCTCCGGGCCCTGGTGAAAGCGATTTGTTTCCGCCTGGTGCGCGGACCTTGACATGCATTCCGTCAATGCCCTTCTCCTTGGCAATCTCGGCCACCCTTTCTGCGGCCCTCATGGCCGCATATGGAGACGCCTCGTCCTTCGCCGCCTTGACCACCATGCCGCCGGTGCATTTCGTTATGGTCTCGGCGCCTGTGATGTCTGTGACAGTGATCACGATATTATTGTAGCTTGCGAAAATATGAGCGATACCCCACTTGCCCATCTGCCTCATCCCTCCTTGTCCTTCTTTTTCTTGGGCTGCTTCTCCTTATCCGAATCCTTTTTGTGCTCGCCCTTTTTCTCGATTTTCGCATCGGCTTTTTTCTTCTCAGGCTTTTTCTCCGGTTCCTCTTCGACATCTTCTATCTCAGGGAGGTTCTCCGGTTCTGCTTTGATCTCGGCACCATCTTTTTTGAGCAGCTTTTCCAGCGAGGGTTTGGCGGCCTTCGGGTGTTTCCCCTCGGCCGGCTCCTTTTTGGGTTTCGGCTTCTCCTCTTGCTTCTCCTTCTGCTCAACCAAGGCTTTCTCCTTCTCGATATCTAAGGCATCCTTAGGCTTCGGACGAATGGGATGAAGCTCATTTGATATAGGGGAGGTCGGTGCGTAGGAGATGACATTCTCCTCGACTCGCCTGACGATGTACCCAGGAATCGTAACGATTCTTCCCTTTATTGCGATGTGACCGTGAGTTATGAATTGCCTTGCCTGCTCCTGCGTATATGCCAGGCCCATTTGATAGACCATAGTCTGAAAACGCCTGGAAAGGATGTTCTCAAGCGTTATTGAAAGGACATCGTTGAGAGTCGTGCCCTCGGCAGGAAGCAGCCCCAATCGGCCGCATTTTTCGAGCAGCTGTTTAGTCTCGATCTCCGCCTGCTTCTCGCCAGTTCTCAGCCTCGCCTGGAGATCTCTGCTCCGGGATCTGAAGGTCCTGACCATTGACTGGGCTTTCCATAGCTCTCTCTTATTCTTAAGGCCGTAGCGTTTCTGGAGCTCCGTCTCCGTCTTGATCCTCTCAGCACGCCAGGGGTGCGATGGAGTGTCGTATTTCCTTCTGGAGAATTTAGGGTCGCCCATGGATCATCATTCCTTCTTCTCCTCTGTCGCCTGGCCGGGCATGAGCTTCTGCCGGATGACCCCGACCTGCAGGCCGGTTCTTCCGTTGGCCTTCGTCCTCTGTCCCCGGACCTTCTGGCCGCGCTCGTGTCGTATCCCCTTGTAGCATCTGATCATCTTCATGCGGTTGACGTCGTCTCTCCTGAATATTTCGACGTCGGTACCGACGAGATGCAAGTCATCCCCGGTCTCCCAGTCATGTTGCCTGTTGACCATCCAGCCGGGAGCGGTCTCGACGAAGCTCATGACGGCCTCCTCGAGCTTGGCTATCTGAGAATCCTCGAGGCTTCCGATGAGCAATTTCGAATCGATCGATGCCAGCTTGGTCAATGTCTGGGCTGCCCTGAGGCCTATCCCCTTGATCTTTGCAAGGCCGAGCAAAACAGTCAGTTCGCCGTTGATGTCGGTGTTGACCATTCTGACGATGAACTTGAAATTGTCGGGCAAATCCTTTCTCTTCTTGGCCGCCTGGGGAGCCTTTTCTTCCTCCTGCTTCTTCTCTTTGGCGCCCTTCGCCTTCTTCTCTTTCCCGACAGTCTTATCTTCCAATGGATGGCCTCCGATAGATAATATCACGGTCAAGCCGAATCAGCTCAGGCAATAAGTCGCCTGACTGAGTATTGAGGCAAAATGCTATTCCATATAAAAGCGTTTTGGAACATCCGGTCGATACAGGCGGGCATTCTGGTTCGGCCATGATAGATGATCGGCGATATGAGCGATTGTATTATTAACCATGATTCGGGAGAAGAGCGGAGATTTCTAAGGGAGTCGACGAATGAGCATAATACCGCGCCTTTTCCCAATAGGCGAAGATTATGCTTATTCGATGCGAATCTAATGATTAATTCGCATAATAAAGCGAGAAATTTCATGATAAAACACTGTTTAATCATGTTTGAAATTATGTCCGAAAACGTGCCGAAACGCCTTATTATCTCAAGGAATCTGGCTCGTCGTTCAAAGGCTCAATTTACTTCTCTCACAATTATTTTATTAGCTCGCCTTCGCGCCTACATTATTTTCTCGTGCTCGAAAGGCTATAAATACAATCAGAAAATAGGCGTACATCGGTGTCCGAGGTTGGTGGCTCAACTTTCCTCCTAAAAAGTTTTAATATCCCCACCACACCGACCCTGGACACCATAATTCTCAAATTGACCAAGACGGAAGATCATTTTCCACAGAGATTATATGCCGTCTTTCTCGTAACCCTCGTGAGATGGAACTGAAGAAAGAGATTCTAAGAAAGATAGTCCCTTCGGCGGACGAACAGAGAAGGATCGATAAAGCTGTAGATGACCTGATCCAGACGACGAAGGAGATTGCGGAGAGCAGGAATCTTAGTTTCAAGTCGCTGCTGGTCGGATCGATTGCAAAGGGCACTCACCTGACAGACCCAGACATCGATCTTTTCCTCAAGTTCCCGACCGATGTGCCCGTCGAGGAGATAGGAAGAATCGACAAGGAAATCGGAAGAGAGATACTCGAAAAGCCAGAGGAGAGATACGCGGAGCATGCGTATATCAGTGGTGTTTGGCAGGGCCTCAGGACAGATCTGGTGCCTTGCTACGACATACTGTCTGGCAGAGGGAAAATCAGCGCGGTCGACAGGACACCTTTCCACACCAAATATGTCCAGGAGTATCTCAGAGCCCATCAGAAGAACGAGGTGAGAATCTTTAAGCAGTTCCTGAGGGGCATCGGTGCATACGGGGCAGAGGCGAAGATCCAGGGGTTCTCAGGATATCTGTGCGAGATCATGATTCTCAAGTTCGGAGGATTCGACAGGGTCATCGCAGCTGCTGCGAAATGGAAGGCTCAGGTAAGGCTGCAGCTTGACGAGGAGGCATCCAGATCATTCGATGAGCCTTTCGTTTTCGTCGATCCAGTGGATCCTAGCAGGAATGTTGCATCGCCGATCTCAATAGAGAAGCTCGATCTGTTCATCCGGGCTTGCAGGGCATATAATAAAAAGCCGAGCCTGAGATTCTTCTTCCCGAAGATTAGGAAAGCAATCAGCGACAGCGCGCTCACGAAGGAAATAAGTAGCTTCCCAGGGACGGTACTGCTCGAGCTGCCGGGGTTGGATGTTGTCGACGATGTTCTTTGGCCCCAGCTGAGGAAGACCGGCGTGTCCGTCTTCGAGATATTTGAGCGGGAGGGATTTCGCCCGAAGAAATTGACGCTCGATTCAGATGCAGGAAAGAACCTGATAATCGTGACTTGCGCGGTATCCGATCTGCCGGATAGATATGTACACATCGGACCACCGAAGGGATCGCCCGAAGCCGAGAATTTCTTGAATAAATGGAGAAGAAGGGGGATATCAGAGCCAGTTCTCAAGAAAGGACGCTGGCAGGTAGAGGTCGAGAGGAAAGAAAGGGCCCTTAAAGATGTTCTATTAAAGCAATTCTCCGCGATAAGATTGGGCAAAGGCTTCCGGCAAATAAAGAAGCCGAAGATATCTTCGGGCAAAGATCTCATGCTCAAGAAATACAGAAAAGCCCTCACGATGCATTTTGATGAGAGGATGCCCTGGGAAAGATAGCTCCCTCAGCTCACAAGAACCTCGGCGCTGTCATCTATCTCGAACACTCTGACATGCTCAGAGGCGTCGTGGGCTACTATCCTGAATGTGAAATATCCGTTATCAAGAAACGAACCGATAGAGGTCGTATTGAATGAGAAGATGCTTTCAGAGCTGGTCGGAACCATGGGATGGTTCACTTCATTTATTTTGTTCTGTCGGAAGTAAATTGTAGGAATGCCAGAGAGTTGCATGTTGTCGACCACCCTTGCTGTGATGTTGACTGCCGTTCCATTCAAATTCGCGGAACTCAGGGCGGTCGCGATGTTGGGCGTGCCCGCAGGATGCCTCCATTCGAAGACTCCTCTTGTGATGTTTTCTGTGTAGTTGTATTGGATCCAGCCTGTGCCTGTAATATAAGTCGTGACCTTGATGTCCTTGATGTCTGGAGGGGCATAGTCGATGAATGGCGGGTTGACGACCAGCACCCAGATTGCGAGAAATGTGAAGAAGAACCAAATGCCGCTCTCAAACCAATTTCGCCTGGTAAACTTCGATAGGTCGATCTTAAGGGTGGTGAAATACATCTTCAGAGTCGATAGACCAAAGACTGCCATCAGCAGTCCCAGCAATGCCTGTCCGCTGAGCACAGTTATAACTGCGGCAATCACGCCGAAGACGATTGCATATGCAAGGACAAATAGAATTCTTTTTGTCGCCCTCATCTCGTCAATGAGGAACTGCTTCTCATCGAACTCGGGCGGGACAAATTCGTATTTTTCCTCCTCCGCCTCTTTGGTCTTCTTACGCTTTTTAGCCATGTCGGAGAACCGAACAGGATGATGCAATTAAAGGTTTTGCTAGGCGTGATATTGCATCAGAGGGAGGTGGAAAAACCTGTCAAATCTATTCTGACATTCATTTTCGTCTACCTCCAATAGACAGTCTTATATCATAACCTTCAGTTCTTGTGATTCGGTGCTCAGATGGCAGAGGATGAACTCGAGAATCTCCCCGGTGTAGGAGCCACCATAGCTGAGAAACTGAGAGAGGCTGGATACACCGATCTCATGGCTATCGCGGTGGAATCTCCAAGCAAGCTGTCAGAAGTAGCCGAGATAGGCGAAAACACGGCTGTAAAAATAATAGCCGCCGCGAAGGAGGCCGCAGATATTGGCAGGTTCGAGACGGGGGATGTTATCCTGGAAAGGAGGAAGAATATAGGCAAACTGCTCACCGGATCGAAGGCTCTTGACGATCTTCTTGGAGGAGGCATAGAAACCCAGGCAATAACCGAGTTCTTCGGAGAGTTCGGATCGGGAAAGACTCAGATTTGCCATCAGCTGGCTGTGAATGTCACTAAAAGCAAGGAAGACGGAGGGCTTGAGGGGCATTCGATCATCATCGACACTGAAAACACGTTTAGACCTGAGAGGATAATGCAGATGTCCAAAGCCTTGGATCTCGATGCACAGGATGTCCTCAAGAAAATCCATGTCGCACGCGCTTTCAATTCACATCATCAGATGCTTTTGATAGAGAAGGCGAACGAACTGTCGAAGGAATATCCGATCAGACTGCTTGTCGTCGATTCGCTCACGGCACATTTCAGAGCGGAATATATCGGAAGAGGTGCCCTGGCTGAGAGACAGCAGGCATTGAACAAGCACATGCATGACCTCATGAGATTCGGAGATCTGAATAATTGCGTAATAGCTGTGACCAATCAGGTCGCTGCAAAGCCCGACGCATTCTTCGGAGACCCGACAAGGCCTATCGGCGGCCATATTGTAGGTCATACCGCGACGTTCAGATTATATCTCAGGAAGAGCAAAGGCGGCAAGAGAATCGCGAGGCTGATAGACTCGCCGAACCTGCCCGAGGCGGAAGCGGTCTTCATGGTATCCGAAGATGGCATCAGCGACTGATTTCCATCGAATACAAATTGATAGAGCACATTGCGGTCTATGAATGAGATACCTGTTCGAACTTTCTGGCGAGCATCAATTCCTGCCATTATGGGAAGCCGAGGCTATTCTGAATTATTTCGGAAAGGCTGAGCTATGCGAAAAAGAGGATTGTGTTGCAGTTTTTTCATCGAAGATTGAGAAGACTGATTTCTTGGAAAGAATCGCTCTCTCTCATGTATTATGTGAGCATATTGCGACAGTCAGCCTGTCAGAGCTCCAAGATTCATTGGATAAACTCACTGTTTTAGATAATAAGAACGTAGCGATAAGAGTCAAATTACTGTCTTCCAAGAAAGGCAAGCTCGATTCAATATCCTTGGCAAAGGAAATCGGGGGCATGATATCCGACCGAGCGAAGGTTGATTTCAGAAATCCGGATATTCGTATCAGAATCTATGTTGGAGAAAAAATTTACATCTGCTCGGAATCGGCACAAATAGACAGGAGCCAATACGAGAAAAGGAAGAACCGGCTCCTC
>JAOUEZ010000166.1 GCA_029858465.1 Thermoplasmata archaeon
GAGCTCCTCCAGCTCAAGGACAAGTACGGAGACGAGCGGCGCACCGAGATAGTCATGCAGGCGATCGACCTTGACATCGAGGATCTAATCCCAGTCGAGGATGTCGTCGTCATGATAACCAACAGCGGATACATCAAGCGCCTCCCGCTCGACACATACAAGCAGCAGAGGAGAGGAGGCGTCGGCCTGATGGGGATGGAAACCAAGGAGGAGGATTACGTTGTCGACCTCTTCGTCACATCCTCTCACGATTACATCATGTTCTTTTCCAGCAAGGGCAGGGCCTACTGGCTGAAGGCGTACAAGGTCCCTGCAGCAGGCAGGCACGCCAAGGGCAAGCCGATCGTGAATCTGATAGAGCACCTCGAGGAAGGCGAGGTGATTATGGACACGATGCCGATCACAGCGTTTGACGACGCGCATTATCTCGTCTTCGCAACGAAGAACGGGCTCATCAAGAAGACCAAGCTTAGCGCGTATCGCCATGTCCGTGCGACAGGGATTATCGCAATCAAGCTGGACGAGGGGGACGAGCTGATTGACACGAGCCTTACGGACGGGACGAAGGAGATAATAATTGCCACGAAGAAGGGCATGGCGGTGCGCTTCGACGAGAAGGATGTCAGATCGACCGGCAGGGCGACGTACGGTGTCCGCGGGGTGAGGCTGCGCAAGGGCGACGAGGTCGTTTCCATGGCGATAGTCACTCCTTCCAGCCAGCTGCTGACGATAACGGAACAGGGCTACGGGAAGAGGACCATGGTGGATGAGTACAGGAAGACCCGCAGAGGCGGCATCGGGGTCATCGCTATCAAGACCGGAGGGAGGAACGGCGATGTCGTGATAGCCCGGGCGATATCTGAGGAAGACGAGCTGATAGTGACAAGCCAGGCTGGTATGGTCATCAGGATACCCGCGGGAGAGATCAGGCTCGTCGGCCGCGCGACCATGGGAGTCAGAATCATGCGCATCAAGGAAAGCGACAGACTCTGCGCGGTAGCGAGGCTTGTTGGCGAGCTTGAAGAGGAACGGCTTCTGTCCGAGCGCAGGACGCTCACGCCGAACGGCGAGCCGGTCGAGGCGGAAGACGAAAAAGAAGAGCCGAATGAAGAAGAGGAATGAATCCGCATCTGGCCTGATTCTGCAATTCATTATTGATTTCGATAATGAATCAAAAACCTTTATTAGTAGTCAGTTTCCATTAACTCGAGAGAGACGCTGAACCCATATTGTCTGGGGAGGCCCAATAAATGTTCAAAGACTCGATTCAGGGCTTAGAGAAGGTCTTCAAGATCGACGTCGAGCGGCCCAAGGTAATTCTTGTTACTGGTCCGCCAGGCTCGATGAAGACGAGCTTTTGCTACACGTTGATGTCGAAATATCTCGAAAAGAGGAACGAATTCGGCCTGTACACGACCTTGGAGGAGAGCGTGGACAGCCATCTAAAGAACATGGAGAGCCTCGGAGTGAAGCTCACCACGAAGATGCAGATCTCGGACCTCACAGATCTCAGGGAGATAGACGAGATCGACCAGGTCATGGGAAAGAAGGAGGAGATCGATTACCTGCTCTTCCTAGAGAGGATGATCCAAAAATTCAAGGAGGACTACGGCGACAAGTTCTCTGTATTCGCGCTCGACTCGCTCGGCGCACTATACTCGCTCATGGAGGATGTCGATAACATGAGGAAGAAGATGTTCTACTTCTTCAAGATGCTCAGGGACAGCAACCTGTTCACATATGTCATAATGGAGCGATCGCTGATGGGCGACTCGCAGCTTCTCGGGAACGAAGGGTTCCTGGCAGACGGCATCATGATGCTTGGCCTGGACAGGCAGAGAGGCACCCTCACCAGATATCTTCAGGTCGAGAAGATGAGGGCGGCAGATCACAGCATGGAAAGGCACGCGCTCGAGATAGGAAAGGGCGGGATTACCGTGCTCGGCCCGTTGCTTAGCGGCAACGATTAGGAGAAATAGTTGAAATGAACTGAATGAAAGGGATGGAAATGCCGGACGATAGTCAGACAATCTCGAAGGTCATTGAGGATTTCGTTGCCAAACTGAAGGTCCAAGAGGAAGAGATTCGCAGGAAGAACAAGGAGATCCAGGACCAGAGGGCGGAGATCGAGAGGAATAGCATCGAGGTTCAGAATCTCGAGAAGAGGCTGAAGGAGCGGGACGCGGAACTGAATCAGCTGAGCAAGACCTTGGAGGAGAAGAAAGAAGAGCTTGACATGAAAGCAAAAGAGCTTGACAAGAGGGTCACAGACCTAAACGCCAGCGAGGAAAGCCTCAAGGATAGGGCGGAGACGTACGACCGGCTCGAAGCGGATGCGAAAGAGAGGGTCGAGTCTGTCAAGGTCGAGCAGGAAAAGCTCGCAGAGGCGCGGGCAAATCTTGTCGAGAAGGATAAAGCTCTGATTGCCGAAGAGGAGAAGCTCAAGCAGCTGCTCGATGAGATGACATCCCTTCGCGAATCCATTTCACAGCGGTATGAGGAGCATGAGAAGGAAAGAGAAGAGATCCAGTCCGAGTGGGAGAAGATTGCAGAAGAGAACAAGCGCCTGACGGAAAAGCAGAAGGCACTGGTTGACGCCGAGAGATCCCAGGAAGAGCGCGCCATCAAGGCGGCCGCCGAAGCTCAGGAGGAGGCCGAGGAGCTGGTGTCCGAGGCGGAGCAGGACGAAGAAGCCGCAGAGAAGACCGGTGGGGCAGAATCGGAGGATCTCTTCGTAGAGGCGGCTAAAGAGATAGGAAATGATGAAGAGGCCGAGGCTGGAGAAGAAGGCAAGGCCAAAGAAGGCACGGAAGAGGGCGAGATGCCCTGCCCTAACTGCGGCACGATCATCAGCGCCGATGCGGTCATGTGCTATGCGTGTGGCGTACAGGTCAAAGGAGAGGGCGAGCCGGCAGGTGAAGGAGCGGAAGAGGAGCAACCATCGGCAAGTGAGGATGAGATGCCCTGTCCGCATTGCGGCACGATCATAAGCAAGGAGGCATCTGTCTGCTATGCCTGCGGCGAGGAGGTTTCATCGGTCGCTAGCTCTGAGAAGTCCGAAGAGGAAGAGGTCGCTGAAGAGTCTGATAGCAAAGAGAGCCCGGCAGTTCTCAAGAAACCATCTATTTTCATCAAGAAAGTTGTCAAGAAGAAAGTGGGCTAGCCAGCCCCTTTCAACACTTGTCTGGATTGCGATAAAAAG
>JAOUEZ010000167.1 GCA_029858465.1 Thermoplasmata archaeon
TCTCTTCGGTCGCCTTCCCGATTTTATCCTGGCCATAATACAAATCAAGGAAGGATGTCGTGCCTGTTAGCGCGAGTTCCGCGCAGCCGAGCCTCGCTCCTTCGAGCACATCGTCGCTCTTCCTCTTCGCATCGGCTGCGAATGTCTTCTCGAGGAATTTCTCAAGGGGTAGATCGTCGGCATAGCCCCTCATGGTGGACATTGCAACATGTGTATGAAGGTTGATCAGGCCGGGGATCACTATCTTGCCCTTCGCATCGATGACCTGGTCCGCCTCGCGCATCTTGTGCTTGCCAATATCAGAAATCTTGTTCCCCTTTATCAGAACATCCGTCCGCAACACCCGCCTCTTGACGTCCTGGGTGACCACGATGCCATCTTTGATAAGAATGCTCAAATAGGTGCCTCCTGGCTCGAAATTATAATAAGGGAACTTGTATTAAGGCTTGGTCATCGCTTTGCTTTCACTATTGTTCCTCGGAACTGGCGGCGGAAGATTCGCAACGATTTCTCAGAATCGATCCACAGGTGGGCTGTATTTGTATTCCAACGCCACAAGGGTTCATATGGATCCTGGTCCCGGTGCGCTGATAAGATTGAGGGAGGCAAGGATAGACCCCACGAAGACGAACGCGCTCATCATCACCCACTGCCATCCAGACCATTACAATGATGCTGAGGTACTGATAGAGGCGATGACTCACGGCTGCAAGAAAAAGAGGGGCATACTCGCCGCCAGCGAGAGCGTCCTCAACGGCCATGAAGGGCTCGGACCCGCGATATCGAAATACCATGCATCCAAACCACTGGATGTCAGGGTGTTGAAGCCCGAAATGCCTTTGAAAATAGACAATCTGCAACTGATTCCGACAAAGACCTTCCATTCCGATCCGACCGGGGTAGGCATGAGAATCAAATCCGATGACGGGATAATATCTATGACGGGAGACACTTCTCTGAAAGAGGAGGTCTATAAGGAGCACAAGGACGCATTCATACTGGTTCTTTCCGTGACGAGACCCCTCCAGTCAAGGATACCATATCATCTTTCGACCGAGGATGCGGCATCACTTATAGAGATGGTGAAGCCGAAACTTGCCGTGCTGACGCATTTCGGGGTGAAATTCATCGCATCAAATCCCGATGTTCAGGCCAACTGGGTCGAAAAACAGTCCGGCGTGAGGACAATATCAGCATGGGACGGGATGACAATTTGCCTGAAGAGCTCTGAGTACACTGTACAGAAATGCATTTCGAGGGATTTCGCAGACCCGAGGAAATTCCCCACAGATTTGGATGATATAATTGCTTGATGAACAATAATCTGTATGACGATATCATTGAAAACATAATCGTATCCGAGATGATATTGAGATGAATGAAAGATTTGATATGAAGAAAGTCATCAAATTGATAAGACTTGAGGCGAAAAGCAAACAGCCTGTTCTCGCTGTCATAAAATCTGCGAAGAATAGATCCGGACTCAAGAAGCTGGCATCAGAATTTTCAACAGAGCTTGGAGGATCTGTCATACGTTCTGCATACACGCCTAATTCTGAGATTGCTCTGTTTGAAATTAGAAGCAATGATCTGGTCCTTGTTCTTTTGACACTGAAGGGAGAAAATGAGGCGATAATGGCGGTTGACAAGACTACTGATCAAGAAATTGCGGAAATAGAATCGAATCTCTACTCATCGAATATTAACGACGTATATGTGAGGCTTGTATCAGATATATTTTGAAACCGATCAAACATTTTAGAAGGATATCAGGATTTGATCATATCTTGCTTCGACTCAGGAGCCATAACAGACTTAGTGGCGACTGATTTGTCCGATTTTCTGACTTTTAGATATGTAAGGACCGCGAAAAGGGCTGCAAGGCCATAGAGTATCATGGGAATCCAAAGAAATTCGAGCCTTGTAAGATTCGTTATGCTCCTTCCGAAACCGTACGGCTCCGGAAGATATATCCAGACAAGACATGCCACATAGGCGGCAGTGACCAGCCAATAAATTTTCTTGCTGACCTTGAACGCATACATGTAGGTGAACACAAACATAAATGCGAAGCCTGTAAAGAACATAGGCCAAATTACGGATCCGCCAAAGAAATCGGTGTTCCAAGCGGCGACAATTACAGCATGGATCGCCACATAGCTTTCCAGCAGTACAATCCATCTTTGATTCAAATGGACAGGAGTCCAGGCCAAGACCATCTGTGTGAAAAGAAGGAACATATAGAAAAATCCGGAAATCAGCTGAGGATCGGTATCCATCGGATGGAACCAGAAAGTGTACACGAGTGCCCATGCAAAAATGTACATATGCGATCTTCTAAAGAATCCCACGACCTCAGTCGTGAAAGGCTTTCCGGCTTTCCGTCCTAAGAACAAACCCCTTCTTGGATTCTCAAGGATTAAAATTATTGCAAGCATGACAATGACAGATCCCTGGCTGGATAAAATCGGCGTATCCTGTGCGAGCCCGTCATAGAAAAAGTGAGTTTGAATCAGATGCATGAAGACAAACACGACAGTTATGATCAGCACATAGAAGGTGTATTTCGGAATGCCTCGGACCAATGTCGATCGGAAGCCGTTCTTGTCTCTCTGAGCATAGAAAATCGCAATCCAGATCAAGAACTGGTGCGTCAAATATAGACCCCATGCTGCAGTCATCCCGATGAAGTCTCTGGCTGGTAGCTTCCAATAGTACCATGAAATATCATTGCGAAGTATCAAAGTATCAGTGAAATGCGACAACAAAGGGCCTAGCAACCATATCAGAAAGGCGAAACCGAATGCGAAAAGTATGCCGAAAATCAGAATGCGTCTTCCTACGTTCGGCCTTATAGGTCCGGTTTTCTGATCTGCCATGCCCAGCCTCCTTACCTTGAGGCGATTATTACAAATGTTTATGAAAATATCGGTAATTTGAGCGTTTAAGATAACTCAATCTTTGAGAAGTCAAGGTCGTTCCCACGCCTAATTTGCACAATTTTCCTTGAGCTAGCTATCCTACTTGATTTCGTCGCTGAATTTTGCAAAGCTTTATTTATTATTGCATAATAACGGTAACACGAAATAAATAAAAGTGTTACCGGTGACGAGATGCACATTCCCGACGGACTTATCTGGCCTCCGATTCTGGTGATTGGATGGGTCATCGCCTTAGTGGCAATTGCAATA
>JAOUEZ010000168.1 GCA_029858465.1 Thermoplasmata archaeon
GTCTCGGCGCTGGCGCTCTGCCAGAGGTAGGCGAGGCGGCGGCGAGGGAGAACGAGAACGATCTCAAGGAATTCATCAAGGGCGCGAACATTGTTTTCGTGACCGCTGGAATGGGCGGCGGCACCGGGACTGGATCGGCCCATTATGTGGCCAAAATGGCCAAGGAATCACAATCATTGGTTCTGGGCGTCGTAACTCTGCCGTTCAAAGCCGAGGGCGAACTCAGGATGGAGAACGCGCTGGAAGGGCTCGAGAGATTGAGACGGGTATGCGACACGACAATTGTGATTCCAAACGACAAGTTGCTCGATCTCGTGCCGAAATTGCCTATCGATGCGGCCTTCAAAGTAGCGGACGAAGTCCTGATGCAGACGATAAAGGGATTGACCGAGATAATAACTAAGCCCGGGCTTGTCAACCTGGACTACAGCGACATCAGGACGGTCATGAACGAAGGCGGCGTTGCCTTTGTAGGTATCGGAGAGGCGGACGACGACGATCAGAATGACCGAGTCGATAAAGCCGTCGAAGAAGCCCTCTCATCACCCTTGCTGGGAGAGATAGACCTTGCGGAATCGAAGGGTGCCCTGATCCGAGTGGTCGGAGGACCGGACATGACGGTCAGCCAGGCAGAGAAGGCTGCCGAAATCGTCGGCGGCAGAATATCGAGGCGTGCCAGACTCATCTGGGGTTGTTCGGTTGACCCGGCGCTCGAGGGACAGATCAAGATTTTGCTCATCGTCACCGGTGCCAGATCGGACCTGATGATGGGCAGGTCGAGCCAGCCTGTCACAGAAGTGCAGGTGACAAGGGCACCATCGAGGAGCGAATCAGCAGTATCTCGCAGAGAAAATTCGTTCATAAAAGGCCCTGACATCGACTTCATCAACTGAAAGGAGCAAAGAAAAAGGAAGGAGCATGTCTCCTTCCGATTTGCATTATTTTCAGAGTCTGTTTACACTGGAATATCTGTTCCTCTGGAATTCCACGCCGCATCCTTTGCAGAATTTATCCTCCAAACCAACTTCAGCGCTACACTCAGGACATTCTATCCTGTCGATCATGTCCGCGAATATTGCTCCGCAATCGCACTCAAAATCGGCAGGGCTCAGCTCGCAGCCGCAATCGGGGCATGCGAGCAGCTCGATAATACGGATTCTTCCGCATTTGGGGCATACTTTATCGGACGGCGATACTGGGTGCCCGCATTCCGGGCATATCGAATCACCAGGATCCAGAAGGATTGCTCCGCAGGAGCATATCCTTTCCTTCGATGTCACTATCCTCCCGCATGAGGAGCATTGGAAGAGTTCTTCGGTGAAATTTTCGGAAAGCACTAATCCGCAAGATTTGCAGAACTCATCCTGTGCCTCTAATTCGCGCCTGCATTCCGGGCAATTGATTGTACTTCTTTCTGAGCATTTGCATCTCTCACCAGGGTACAGTTTTGTGCCGCAAGAGGCGCAGATGAGTGGCTCCGGAAGAGATTCCTCTATCTCCGACTTCAGCCTGACATACATCTCCTGGTCAATTTCTCCCAATAGAAGACGGTCCTCGAGAAGGAAAAGCCTGTCCTCCCGTGACAAGGGCATGGTCCTCACTGGTCTGAACTCCTCGAATTCGACAGCCTGGTCCCCCATTTTTATGAGTTCTATTTCTTTTCTGCAGATGGGACAGATTCCGACGCGAGACCCGCAACTGATATGGAAGCTGCTACCGCACCCGCATTCGATACTCGTCAGGTCTTTTTTTATCAAGCCCATGCAGATTGAACACTTCTTTGCTCCCTCGACCTTCGATATGATAGATATCGGTCTTCTGCGCACAGTCTGCGAGACTATCCTTCTCTGTCTTTTCCTGACGTTTGCGGAAATCATCCTGTCCGCGAAATACAATGATATGAACCAGCCAATCATCACCGATGATGCGAGCAATAGAGTTGTCAAATCCATAGCGAGGAGGAAAGGCAATAGGGTGATTTAATCCCCTAGTGCAATCCGCGTCAGATAGGCATTGATAATCAAGAAATACTTCTGAACTCCTTCCCGTGGTCGCATGACCGAAGATGCACTGCTCACAGTCGCGAAATTGATGGAGCTGGCAGCGAGGACCGCTCCAAAAGCCGCAGGCAAGGATTTCATCGAAATCAGGGTGCTTTTGGGAGGGGAGAAGGACTCTGTCGGCAAGGAGATGCTAAGGATCGGGGAGAAAAACAACTCCGCGGGATTCCTACGGGATGGACAGAACGTCCTGGATGCGCAGGTCCTCGTGTTGATCGGTATTCTCAAGCACCCCGGGATCGGGACCGACTGCAGGGCCTGCGGCTATCAGAGCTGTAAAGAATTCAACAGAGCCGAAGCCAATGGCATTTTTCGCGGGCCGAATTGCGTTCACAGAATTGCCGATCTCGGCATCGCGGTCGGCTCAGCCGTCAAGACAGCCAGTCTTCACGATGTCGACAACAGGATCATGTACCGCGCCGGAAACGCCACGAGGAGTCTCGGGCTCATGAAATCAAACGTCGTATATGGCATTCCCCTCTCGGCGACCGGCAAGAATATCTTCTTCGACAGAAAACCTATCTGACATTCCTCGTTTTTTCTTTTAGAAGCGCGGCGACCGCCCCAAGATCTATCCCTTCGAGCGTGTAAGCGTGATTATCTGAAATATTGACAAAACCGGATTTCATCAATGGATTGGACACAGGATTCTTGTTCTCATTAACAGGACTGCCGGTTATCAAGTGGTTGAATGCGGGCATTATTATTGATTCCTCGACAGATATTTTCGGATACCTTTTCATGAGTCGATCTCTGTGAACCTTGCCTCTCAGCCAAACCTTCACTGAGTTGCCTGTTCCCATCCTATCCGTGAGTCGCACGCTCGGATGAATGTGGGCGAATACTATCTTATTAGATTTCATCACACCCTGAGAAGGCCATGAATGACCGTGCGTGAGTCCGACCTTATCAATCGCGATTCCGGATGAGCCGTGATAATTGACATCGCTGGGTATGTGTTTCTGCAGGCCCCCGTCATGATTTCCAGCTATCACATCGATTTGCGAGTATCTCTCGGCGAGGGACTTGAAGAATCTGGACAGGCCGAAATACTCAAGCCGCGTCGCAAATGCGATCGTGTGCTTCAAGTCTCCCAATATCAGCAGTCTGTCT
>JAOUEZ010000169.1 GCA_029858465.1 Thermoplasmata archaeon
GCCACGGAGCTCATGGTTGACCTGCTGACCTGCGGCTTCCCGGCAGTGCAGATACTTGCGGAGGACCCTTCTGTGAACCTGCCGCTTCACATACATCGCACGATGCACGGGGCGATCACACGCGACCCTCATCACGGCATATCCATGGAGGCGCTCGCATTACTGACGCGCGTCTGCGGAGGCGACGCGCTTCATGTCGGAACCTTCGGGATAGGCAAGATGCACGGCGAAAGGTATGAGGACGAGAGATCGAAGAAGATGCTCGTCGACAATCTGTTCGGAAGAGCGGAAGTATTGCCGGTCTGCTCGGGCGGTGTGCACCCGGGATTGATCCCGAAGATACTAAAGGCCGCGGGAACAACGGTGCAGATACAGGCTGGAGGCGGAGTCTCGGGCCATCCGAAAGGGCTCGAGGCAGGGGCGAAAGCGATGAACCAGGCTGTCGATGCGTTCATCTCAAATAGGAGCCTGAAGAAATATTCGGCCGATCATTTGGAATTGAGGCTCGCGCTGGAGAAGTGGGGCGAATGAAGCTGTTCAAGGCAAAGCCGATAGACATCGAGGCCGGAGAGCCGATCGTGATAATGAATCCGCAGGATACCGCCGAGCTCGGCATAAGGGAGATGGACAGGGTGCATGTCGAGATTCATGGCAAGAATGTCGTGGCGATAGTCCAGGAATCGAAGACGATGGTGGCTCCCGGGGAGGTCGGGGTGATACTGAAGCTGCAGGAGGACCTCAACCTTATCGATGAGGAGCAGGTGAACATCAAGCCCGCACAAAGGCCGCAGTCTATCGAGCTAATCAAGAAGAAGATGGACAACCTGGAGCTGTCCACGGACGAGATCTACATGATAGTGCACGACATGGCGAACAGGAACCTGTCGAAGGCGGAGATCGCATCGTACATCACGGCTGTCTACGTGAACGGAATGAACATGCGCGAGACCAAGGACCTCACGATGGCGATGGTCGAATCGGGCGAAACGATAAATTTCGGCGACAGAGATGTGTTCGATTTCCATTCCGTCGGCGGATGCCCGGGGAATAAGATAACGCCAATCATAGTCCCGATAGTCGCCGCGTCAGGATTGCTGATACCGAAGACCTTCTCGAGGGCGATCAGCAGCGCGGCGGGCAGCGCGGACATAATGGAGTCGATCTGCAATGTTACGCTGACGGTCGAGAATATCAGGCAGATAACATTGGAGGTAGGCGGAGTGCTCGCATGGGGAGGTGCAGTGAGGCTCGCTCCTGTGGACGACATCCTGATAAACGTAGAATACGGCCTCACGGTCGATCCGCACAGCCAAGTCCTGGCATCTATAATGTCGAAGAAGAAGGCTGTCGGTGCAAAGCACCTTCTGCTCGACATCCCGACGGGGCATGGGACGAAGGCACCCGACGAGGAGACCGCGAGAAAGCTCGCGAGGGATTTCATCGGGCTCGGCGAGGAGATAGGCATCAACGTCGAATGCGCGCTCACGTACGGCGGACAGCCCATCGGCAGGGCGATCGGCCCGGCGCTGGAAGCGGCAGAGGCCATTGCGATACTCGAGGGGACGACCGGCCCGAGGAGCGTGCTCGAGAAGGCGCTGAGCCTCTCGGGGATAATCCTCGAAATGGGCGGCGTGACGAGGAACGGCTATGACGAGGCGGCATCGATACTGAAGAGCGGAAGAGCACTGGAGAAATTCAGGCAGATAGTCGAGGCGCAGGGCGGAAAGGAGAATATCACGGCATCGGACGCGCCGATCGGACAATACAACAAGCAGGTCATGGCTGACAAATCGGGATATGTGAATTTCATCGACAACCGTTCGGTCGTGAAAATCGCGAGGGAGGCTGGGGCGCCTTACGACAAGGGCGCGGGACTCCTGATCGCGAAGAAGGGGGGCCAGCCGGTGGAGAAGGATGAGGTCATCTACACAATCTACGCCGAGCACGAGAGGAAATTGAAGCTGGCGGAATCGCTCGCGAGGAGACTGAGGCCTGTGCGCGTTGAAAACATGGTCCTCGACCGGATCCCGATGATAAAGAAACTCTGAGAATCGCTTTAGATGTTTTCAATTGGGCAGATAAAGATATTGCAGAAAGGATTTTCAGCAGCCTCAGAATTACCTGATTCGATGAAGAAGGCTGGTGGCAAGAAAAGCAACAAGGTGAAGATCGGGAAGAAATGCTACATCGGAGAGCATGCGGTGCCAGAGGTCAAATGGATAGAGGATGCCAATTGCCCCATGTGCGGCGGAGATCGGCTCATGGACGCCACATGGATGGCTCTCTGCGTCGAATGCAACAAATTCGTAAAGCCGAAGAAGAAGGCATGAGAGATGGTCAAGATCGATGTTGAGATTGTCAATCTCTTGCAGTCTCTTCAGGGCGTCGAACATGCAGGAGTCATTGATGCCGACCTGCGCGGGAAACTGCTCAGGGAGGAGGAGAGGTATGCGTCTCTGGGCCCGATCGCAGTCGATAATCTGGGAATGAAGAGCGCCCTGAGGAAGCAGAAACTCTATTTCATAATAAAAGACAGGAAGTTCAGGCCGCCGCCGATCCCGACGGTGCAGCTTATCGCCCAGGACGGCGAGGTGCTCGGGGAGGAGATAATCGGAGGCAGGATGCCGAGCCTGAAGAACGGAGAGCGTTTGTTCCACATCGGCAAGAGCTTCATCATTTATATTACGAAGGCGCGGAGGAAAGGCAAGAACTCGCAGTTCATCCTTCCACCGGTCCCGTTCCCCGAGATAGAGCTGTTCGATTTTGCGAAGAACATTGTGAGCGCAAGTCCGTCGACGCTCGGGGACATGGAAATCAAGAAGTCGATCGGGATCGATGACGATCCGAGATTGGCATCGATACTTGTGGGATTCGACATCTCATAACAGCTATCTCATGCCATGAAATAGCTGGAAAAACCTGGAAATGTGTTTTTCCGATTTGGGATATTTTTCTCTGTGGGGATATCCTTTTTCGAAAATAATAAGGCTAGATATAATCGTTCTTAGTCGGGTTTTTCACGAATAGAATAGATATGCTTAAGTAGAATCGAAACGGTCGCGGTTGCAAAGGGAGTTGCCCTCTACTGGCTATCAGAAAATGAGGAGGGGAAATGACCGATTTGAATCCCGAAATGATTTCGGATTTGCGATTTGTTTA
>JAOUEZ010000170.1 GCA_029858465.1 Thermoplasmata archaeon
CAAAGCATAAGAGGAAGATTTCAATGAGAATGAAACCAGAATGTGAAAAATTCGCAAAGATAATCGTTCCTGTTCTCAGAGCAAGAGTCGCTCAGACACTTGCAAAGGAATATGACATGCAGCAGTACGAGATAGCAAAGAAACTCGGAGTCACACAGGCTGCAGTGAGTTTCTATCTTGCAAAAGAGCGCGGCGCAGATGCTTCTATGGTTCGAAAATTTCCGGAGATTTCTCAGTCTGCGAAGAAAATGGCGAAGGCAATGAATGAAGGAAGAAAAGATGGCGCATTAACCGACATACTCTGTGATCTTTGCAGAAAAGTACGTAAGAAGAAGGTGTTCAAGGCCATTGAATGATGCCGCCATCGGATCACTTATAAAGGTCTCTCTCGACCGAGACGGTTCTGGGCTCAGTTAATATTCATATTATTTTATATTATATCTCCATTAACATTCATATTCATTCTGATATAGAATATTTAAAAAACCCCTGCGGAAAAGACCTTTATAACCCTAAAGACAATGGGATGAATAGACAACAGGAGATGCGGAATATCCCAATAGCCAGCGTTTCGAGGGTGAGTTTTTTCTCACCTGTTGTCTGGTGAAATAATGAAAATTGTACAAATTGGATGTGGAGCCGTAGGTCTCGTTACTGCGAGACATTTGATTGAAAGCAAGAAGATAGATGAGATAGTCTTGGCAGATATCGCCATCGAGAAGGCAGCCCAGCTCGTGAAGAGCTTGAAGTCGGAAAAGAAGGCGACAGTGAAGAAGGCAGATGCATCGGATAGAAAGGCGCTCAAGAATCTGTTCAAAGGATGCGATCTTGTAATCAATGGTGCGATCCCAAGATTTAATGAAAATGTAATGCTCGCGGCATTGGATGCGGATGCGAACTATATGGACTTCGCCATGGGGGACGAATTCGACCAATTCACACTCAACGAGAAGTTCAAGGCTGCAGGTCTGGGCGCACTCATATCAATGGGTGAGGACCCCGGCATAACAGATGCGATGGCTATGAGCGCATCGAAGCAGCTTGACGAGGTCGACAAAATACTTGTTCGAGATGGAGACAATGCTTCCGTACCAGGGTACAAGTACGTCGCGCTATTTTCGCCTGACACGTTAATCGATGAGACCCTGTGTAAGCCGCTGATATACAAGGACGGCAAATGGGATAGGATGGAACCGTTCAGCGGAGAGGAAGAATATCCATTCCCTGCGCCCATTGGCAAGCTCAAGGTCTATTTCTGCGACCATGAGGAGCCTATGCTGATGCCAAAATATATCAACACAAAGTACTGCGATTTCAAGATAGCACTCGATCCGGACTATGTCAGGATAACCAAGGTGCTTCACGAGGTCGGACTGACGAGCCCGAAGCCTATAGAGATCAAGGGCTGCAAGGTCGCGCCCCGAGATGTCGTTACTTATTTCATGCCGAAGCCTGCTGACCTTGCCGGCAAAGTCAAAGGATATGGATGCGTGCTCGTCGAGGTGCATGGAAAGAAAGGCGGAAAGAAGAAGCGGATTAAGATGTGGACCGTCATTTCTCATGAGGAGGCTTACAGGCTGAGCGGAATGCATGCAACGGGCTATCTCGTAGGGACTCCTGGAGCCGCAGCTGCCATCATGTGGGCGGACGGAAAAATCAAACAGAAAGGAGTCTTCCCGCCGGAAATGATTGACACCGATGAATTTCTGAGGAGATTACCCGAGTTCAACATCAATATAGGGCAGTCAATTGAAGACCTGTAGAAACTCCTTCGAACTCCTCGAATAGAGGAGTTCTATCGATTTCTGATTAATACTTCGATGGCCATTATCCATTGAGAAATATGGGGAATGTCCACAAGCTTGACAGGGAAAAATTCGATGATTTCAAAAAGTATTTGAAAAAAGAAGGATTCAAATTTGAACGTCGCCCCTACCAGGTCTTTCTCGCCAGATATGACAAATTCACAGTAAGTCTTTATGAGTCCGGCAAGGTCGTTGTCGCAGGAAAGAATCAGTCTCTTCAGAATGAGATTGAATGGTTTCTATCTACAATCGGTGGAAAAGATCAGAAAAAAGAAGAAAGCCTTGGTTTTGAAGGCAGGACTAGGATCGGTACGGATGAGGTCGGAAAAGGAGATTTCTTTGGCCCTTTGGTTGTCGCTGGCGCTATGATTGATAGAAAATCTGAAACCTCTCTGTTAAAGGCAGGAGTCAAAGATTCTAAACGAATCAAGAGCGATAAACGAATGCTCGAAATATCCTTGGAGATCAAGCGAATTCTGGGAGCAAAGCGAATCGATGTTGTCACAATAAGGCCAGATAAGTATAATGATCTCTATTCAAAGATTGGGAATTTGAACGAGTTACTAGGATGGGCTCACGCAAGAGCCATTGAGAACCTCCTCAAGAAGAACAAGGATTGCAAGTTGGCAATCTCGGATCAGTTCGGCGATTCGAACTACATTGCATCCTCACTCATGGAAAAGGGGAGGGCGATCGAGCTGATTCAGATCCATAAAGGAGGCAGAGATGTTGCAGTTGCATCGGCATCCATTATGGCCAGAGCAAGATTCATCTCCGAAATGGAAAGGATGTCGGAGAAATTTGATTTTCAATTCCCAAGAGGCGCCACTGAAACGGTCTTTGAGGCTGCGAAGAAGTTCATTTTGCAGCACGGAGTACCTGAGCTGGGGCAGGTGGCGAAACTGCATTTCTCAACAACACAGAGATTAGACCAGAAGAGCGCTGAGGGGGAGATTCGAACTCCCGAGGCGTTGCCGCCACGAGCTACCCGGTCTCGATAGAGAGCTCCAGGCTCGCGCCTTACCAGGCTGGGCTACCTCAGCAGCAGGACTGCGAACAAGTAGATTTGTATTTAATTGTTCTTCGCTATTCCTTTGCCCGTATCAGACCTGCCGGTGTCGGCGGACCGATTATCGCCCTCATTTTAGAATCCACGGTCGCCTCCTTGTCCGTCCTGTCGTCTATCTTCAGGGTGGTAATCACCCTGACGGCGCCGGATTCCAATACAGCCCTATGCGCGACTTTGACAGCCTTGAATAGAAGATCTATGTCCTTGCATTCGAGGATTGTCGATGTGGGCCCGGGTATCACTCTGACACCTCTGCCCTCAAGTGCCTTAATCGCGA
>JAOUEZ010000171.1 GCA_029858465.1 Thermoplasmata archaeon
GGCGTCGGGTGTGCTCGTCAAAGGAATTCAGGAGGATGACAAGATAACCGATTTTCTCTTGATGGCAGACGGCTCCTCACAGATCCTGAGTTCTACGCGCTGGCCAGGGAAATTCCATGGGACAGGTTGCATGCTTTCAGCCCTCATAGCCGGACATGTGTCATTGGGCGATGATGTCTGCACTGCGGTCGTGAAGTCGCGAGGAGATGTATTCGCAGCAATTGAGAAGGCAAGGACTCTCGGTAAAGGTATAAAGATGATCGAGCCCCTCGGCAAGATCCATAGAGAAGCGATGAAGATCGAAGTCATCGATTCTCTTGAAGAAATGAGGCATGTGCTTGAGAGTGATGTGCTGGCCAGCCTTCTCCCCGAGGTCGGCTCAAACCTTGCATATTCTCTTCCCGCACCTCTCAACGAGAGCGAGGTTGCAGGGTTCACAGGCAGGATCGTGAGAGAGGGCAAGCGGTCGAGGGTGGTAGGCTGTGCAAGATTCGGCGCGTCCAAGCATGTCGCAAGGATAGTCATTTCAGCTTCGATGAACGATCTGGCTGTCAGAAGCGCGATGAATATCAAATATAACGAGGCAAATTTAGAAGCCTGCAAAAAAGCAGGACTCAGCATCTCTTCATTCTCCCGGAAAGAAGAGCCTGAAGGGGTATCGTCGATGAGCTGGGGAACCAACTCGGCAATAAAGAAGCGCGGATCCGTGCCAGATATCATCTGGGATGAGGGAGGCATGGGCAAAGAACCCATGATACGAATCCTCGGCAGGAATCCAAAAGACATCGTTAGCAAAGTAAAGCGGATTTCCGACAACTTCGGGAAGTGAGTTGCTTGAAGATCGCGATGTTCACCGATTCTTTCTACCCAGCAATCGATGGAGTGATCGTGTCGATTGACTCGACCTGCAGGGAGCTTCAGAAGAGAGGACACGAGGTCGTGATCTTCGCCCCTTCAGCTCTCGGCAAGACTGTCGATGGCCCGAATTATCGCATTGTCTGGTTGCCTGCTAGGAGGTTCGGGCATTACGAGGGGTACAGGATTTCTGTGTATCCTTCCGGGATTGTCTCCCGGATCAAGGACGAATCCCCCGACATAATACATAGCCATGGGATAAGCTTCGCCGGTATACAGGCTCTGATTGCAAGCAGGAACACAGGAATCAAGAATGTCCTGACGTACCACACAATGCTGACTGAGGCGGCAAATTTCTACTCGCCCCCGATCATGCCAGTAGATGTCATCATGCGTCTCGCGTGGATTTATCAGCGCAACTATCTTCGGCGCCCGCATGCTGTCATCATACCGACGAAAGCGATTCAACAGGAGCTGATAAGACAAGGGATTGTCGCGAGAAGATGGGCGGTGATTCCCACGGGGGTCGACTGCAACAGATTCTCGGACAAGATTTCTGGCAAGCATGTCCGAGAAAGGCTTTCGCTGGACGGCACGAAGATGCTGCTCGCCGTCGGCAGGATAGCAAAGGAAAAGAACCTGGAATTGATGCTTCAAGGCTTCTCTAGGCTGCTGATGGTTAGGGATGAAGTCAGGCTCGTGATAGTTGGCAAAGGTCCGGCCATGGAGGAGTACAAGACTCTTGCAGGCAATCTCGGAATATCTGACAAGGTCATCTTCGCAGGCTTCGTTCCAGACGATGACCTCCCATCCTATTACGCCGCATGTGACGCCTTCGTGATCGCATCGAGGTTCGAGACACAAGGACTGGTGGCCCTTGAGGCAATGGCCTGTGCAAAGCCTGTCGCAGGATTGAATCACAGGGCTTTGCCAGAGATCATACAGGATGGCAAGAACGGATATCTTTTCGAGGATGATCCTCAATCCTTCTCGAACTGTCTAGAGAGGGCACTGGACGATCGGGATCATGTCTCACGGGAAGCGAGAAAAACTGCGGAATCCTATTCGATTGAGATCTGCACAGGCAGGCTCATAGAATTGTACAAAGAAATATCCGGAAAAGGATGAAGGTCACCCCTTCAACACTCTGGTCACTGTGATGTCGAAATATAAACCGCGGCCAGCAAGTTCGCCGATGTATCCTGAGTCGTTCATGATTATTGAGAATGTCTCGTTCGTCTCATCCACAAAGAGAAGCGTGAATTTTCTCTTATCATAATCAGCCCCCATCTTCTGATAGATGTCCTGGGCAGTGATCAAATTGTGGACCGTGATTCTACCCAAACCCCCGTCCGCGCCTGGGTCGATCGAGACGACCTCCTGATACCACCCGTCCCTGGGATCATCCCCAGGGTCGCCGAACGAGGACACTATCTGCCCGAGGTAGGGCTCGTTCTGCATGATGACCTTATCCCCAGAGATATCAAGCACGACCGTATCCCACTCCCAGAAATAATGCTCAACAGTCAGGCCGATAGCGGGCTCGTCCGTGTAGAGTTGCTGGAAATCCGTCTTGTTCATCTCATAGATGACCGGAGATATCATGTTCAAATCATTCACTCTGATCTGGTTGAGTGCAAGCGGATATCCCTCCTCTGCAGGTATGAAAATCTTCTTCGTCTGGGTGACAGTCATGCCCACTACTCCGTCTACGAACGACTTCAAATAGTTCTCAGAGATTCCGGCAGTGAAATTCAATGGCTTGTATTCCTTCGGATCTCTCGTGACGAAGTACAGTGATTTCACAATGTTCTCATCGATGGCGACATTTCTAATGTTCGTGTCGAAGACCCAGTCGCCAGGATGATCGGCGAAATATCCCACATAATTGACATAGACCGCGTCGCCGACCTCTATTTTGGCAAGAGATTCTGAGCTAACTAGAGACGATGTGGCCAAGATATATCCTATGGTTCCGATAGATATCAGAAGCAGTGCCACTAATATCGACATGAATTTCCTGTTCGCCAGGATGGATTTGCCTCCGGTATCTGCACCTCTTTCCGACACTTGCTGAACGCCTCGGTTGGCGCTTATAATGCGGTCGAATATAAACACTTTTTCGAAGATATTGCCAGGAAGTCGATTGGAAATGGGCAATTCGCCCCATCAACCTCCGGAGACCGGGGGAAAAATCGCTACATCATCCTGTTCGTCCAACTCGGTATCTAAACCCTTTTCGTGGGCGATGTTCTGGCCGTTTACCAGTATGACAACATCGTCCCTCA
>JAOUEZ010000172.1 GCA_029858465.1 Thermoplasmata archaeon
GACTCTATTCAACCCAGGATTCATTCTTTGGTGGTTGACCGCTGGCTCACTGATCATTACGATGGCGTTGGAATTCGGGATAGTTGTGCTGATAGCGGTCGCCTTGCTACATTGGAGCTGCGATTTCGTCTGGGGAGTGACAATAAGCTTCGGGATACAGAAAGCCAAGCAGTTCTATGCCTCTAAAATAAAGGACATCATTCGATACGGATGCGCAATACTGATCTTAGTATTCGGGGCGTATTTCGCGGTCACATCCGGCATTGAGCTCTTCGGATGAGCCGGTCTAATCTCCTCTGCCCGCCTCTATCATTCTCTCAAGGGGTATCTTCGCCCTGCGAATCGTCTCATCGGAAAGAGTGATCTCAGGCTGCAGCGTCTGAAGGCCGATCAGCACGTCTTGGAGAGATATCTCCCTCATGTTCGGGCATATCGCAGCGGGCACCTCGATATAGTTCTTCCCCGGAATCTCCTTCCTGAGACGATAGATCATGTTCCTCTCAGTTCCCACTATGAAGCTCTTCTTCGTGGATTCCTTGACGTGCCGGACCATGCCCTCTGTTGACAGAGTGAAATCGGCGACATCGACAACATCCGGGGAACACTCGGGATGAACCATCGTCTCTGCATCGGGGTGCTCCTGTTTGAGCGCCAACAGATCCTCCTTTCTGATCTCGACATGTGTCGGACAATAGCCGGGATAGAAAATTATCTCCTTGTCCTTCACAAATCGTTGGACATAGAGCCCCAAGTTCGAATCCGGAACGAAAATTATCTTCTTCTCAGGAACTTTGTTGACAATCTTTACAGCGTTCGATGATGTGCAGCAGATATCGATTTCGGTCTTGCATTCTGCGCTCGTGTTCACATATCCGACGACGACTGCACCGGGGTGCTCCTGCTTCAATTCCTTCAGCCCGTCGACATCCATCATAGCCGCCATTGGACATTTCGCCGCAAGGTTGGGATGCAGCACGATCTTCTCAGGGTTGAGCACTTTGGCGGATTCCGCCATGAAATCGACGCCGCAGAATACGATTACCTCGGCATCCGTCTGCGTCGCCTTGATCGAAAGCGCCAGAGAATCGCCCAGATGATCCGCGATGTCCTGCACCTCGGGCCTCTGATAATTGTGAGCTAATATCACTGCCTTGCGCTTCTTTTTCCAGTTCTTCACTTCAGTCTGGATTGGCATGAGTCTCTTTCCGCCTGTCCCTGTTTTACGAATCAATAGCTCCTATTATTAATTCTTTTGGAGTAGTCGAGAAGTGCTTAGGTCTGGCAATCCGTATTACCTGGTTTTTATCTGCATAATATTGAAATATGTTCCATATGCTCATAAGGCTCGATTAATAGATGAAGACTCAGATCAACCCGGCATATTGCAAGGGCTGCAATATCTGCATTTACATATGCCCCAAGAAAGTCTATGTAAAAAGCGATAACCTCTCTGAGCAAGGCTATTTTGTACCGATTGTATCGGCACCTGAGAACTGCTTCAACCATGGACGTACCGGCAAGATGAGCTGCGAGCTGTGCGTTCTTAGCTGTCCAGAACAGGCGATCACCTGGATATCGGAGGAGTGAGATTGGCTGAGGATTCTTCGAGGACGGATTTCATGCAGGGAAACGAGGCCTGCGTCGAAGGGTCGTTAGCTGCAGGTGTCAAGTTCTTTGCCGGTTATCCGATAACTCCATCGACTGAGGTCGCCGAAGGACTGGCGGCCAGATTGCCGAAGAGAGGCGGCATATTCCTTCAGATGGAGGATGAGCTTGCATGCATATCTGCAATAATAGGTGCCTCATGGGCGGGCGTAAAATCCATGACCGCCACCTCGGGCCCAGGATTCTCCCTCATGCAGGAGGGCATCGGATACGCCGCGATGACCGAGACCCCGATCGTCATTGTCAATGTGATGAGAGGAGGCCCTTCTACAGGGCAGCCGACAATGGCAAGCCAGGCAGACCTGATGCAGGTGAAATGGGGCTCTCATGGGGATTATCAGGTCATAGCTTTGGCGCCCTCGAACGTCCAGGAATCTTTCGATCTTACAGTGGATGCCTTCAACCTCGCCGAAAAATACCGGGTGCCGACGATACTTCTGAGCGATGCGGAGATCGCGCACATGAGAGAGAGTCTGATCATACCGGAAAAGGTTGAACTTATCGAAAGAAAAGAGGCCGGAAAGAAGGGTGAAGGCCCCGCTTACCAGATACCAGACGACATCGTCCCCCCCTTCAAGACTTTTGGGCACGGCCACAAAGCTTTCGTCACGGGCATGACGCATGACAGGGACGGCTTCATCGCTCCTGAGGATATGACAATCGAAGAGGCTCTAGTTAGAAGGCTCAACGACAAGATATCGAAAAATGAGGACGACATCTGCAGGGTTGAAGTGATAAATCCCGATGCGAAGAAGTTCATTATCTGTTTCGGCTCGGCAGCACTCGCAGCGAAAGAAATTGCGATGAATAACAAGGATGTCGGATTGCTGAAGTTAAAAACGGTCTGGCCGCTGCCGGAGAAGAAGATCATCGAGATAGCCGAGGCCGCAGAATCGATACTCGTGGTCGAGATGAACATGGGCCAACTTGTACGAGAGGTGCAACGATTGGCTTGCGGCGTCAATTGCCGCTCTGTGAGATTCTATCCCAAGATTGGCGGAGATGCGCCGAGAAGGAATGAGATACAGGCAGAGATAGACAGGATGGGGGATTAAAAATGGAATTCGAGGAGTTCTTCAGGGTCGAAAAATTCCCCCATGTGTTCTGTCCTGGGTGTGGAAACGGAATTGTGATGAACTGCTTCTACAGGGCATTCAACAATCTCGGCCTGAATCTGAAAGACACCGTCTTCGTCGGAGGCATCGGATGTTCCTCGAGGATCCCGATGTACATCAAGGGAGACATGATTCACACAACTCACGGGAGGGCTATTGCATTCGCCACCGGGCTCAAGCTTTCCAACCCGGATCTGAAAGTCATAATATTCGCAGGCGATGGGGACCTGGGCGCAATCGGTGGCAACCATCTCATCAACGGCTGCAGGAGAAACGCCGATCTCACCGTCATTTGCGTTAACAACAATACTTACGGGATGACGGGA
>JAOUEZ010000173.1 GCA_029858465.1 Thermoplasmata archaeon
GAGAAATCCTATATCGGCTCTGGAGCCAGTGGAAGGAATGGAGGCGGCGTCAGAGCGCAATGGACCACAAAGGAGAACATCAGGATTGCCAAGGAGAGCATAGAGATATTCAGGAAGCTTTCTGCCGAGTTGGGCTATAATATATGGTTCAGACAAGGAGGATACCTGTTCCTTGCCGAGGACGAAGAACAAGCGGAGATCCTCAAGAAAAATGCAAGATTCCATAACGAAAATGATCTCAGGACTAGATTTGTGGAACAGAATGAGTTGAACAACATTGTTCCCAGACTTGATTCGAGCAAATTCCTGGCAGGGGCATTCAACCCGAATGATGGCACACTTTTTCCTTTCCCGCTTCTCTGGGGATACAGGGACAGGATAATCGAGATGGGCGGAGAGATAGCCACGCACACGGACGTCAAAGGAATCGTGACACAGAACGGGAAAATAACACAGGTAGACACAAGCGCAGGAAAAATAAGGACTGACAAGGTCGTGAATGCCGCTGGAAAATGGTCCTCTGTAATTGGCGATATGGCCGGGGTGAAAATCCCCACGAGACCGTTCAGACATGAGATACTAGTGACGGAGCCTTTGGAGCCCTTTTTAGGCCCGATGATAGTCACGATGACGAACAGACTCTACATGAGCCAATCCATGAGAGGCGAGCTGATTGGTGGGATATCCGACCCTGTGGAGGTGCCGAGCGGCAGCTGGGAATCCTCAATAGGTTTTGCACAGAGGATGAGCAGGGAAATCCTCCGATTATTCCCGAGGCTCGGCGCGGCGCGCATTTTGAGGCAGTGGGCAGGCTCCTATGACGTCTCTCCTGACAATTCGCCGATACTGGGAGAAGCGGAAGGACTATCCGGCTTCTACCTTGCCTGCGGTTATTCCGGGCATGGCCTGATGATCTCGCCCGCTGTCGGCAGGATGATGGCCGATCTGATTGCCAAAGAAAGAAAAGACCCGCTCCTAACACAACTAAGTCTTTCTCGATTCGAGAAAAAGGGAGAGTCTCGGAAAGAGACTCTCGTCATAGGTTAGATGACCTTATTCTAGCTGGGAGATTATCTCTTCGCCCCTCTTCGGATCGTCGACGGCGAATACAAAATGCATTCTCTCGCCGTCTCGTGAGAGGAGAAAACTCGACTCTATCTCGAGGCCCGCATTGGCAAGCTTCTTCGCAATGTTTACCCACTGCCCAGGACGATCCATGACCTCGGCGACGAGTACCTGCCTGGTTTTGTGCTCGAGATCCGCCTTCATCAGGGCGCGAGCGCATGCCTCATTGTCAGAGGTGATCAATCTCACGTAAACTTCCCCATCGTGCTTATCGATCGAGACCGTCGTAAGATTTACACCGCTCTCCGCCAAGATATCTGCGATCTGCAGTACGCTCTTAGTGTTGCTCCCTACCTTTATCTCAAACTCCGTTTGCATCGTGGTCATCGCCTCCTATTCCTTTTTAACGGCCCCGAAGGGCAGTGTGTTACAACATGACACGGTTCGCATATTTCTAAATTGTGGAAGTCGACTTAGTCAAATGTCGAATTGCGCCGGTTTCTGGCGTATATATTGACATCACCTGAACGAAAAGGGATAGTCGTGTTGATGCAAATCGACTCATGCAACGTTTGGCTCAGGGATATATAATTGATCTGATCGAGGAGCCGTATCGAAAGAATATGGCTCATCAGGCAATGCATTTTCTGTCGCGGTGTAAGAGGGGCATTTTGATTTAGGTTTATTGGTTTGTCAATCACGCCTTTGAAAAGATTGGCGATTAACATGTCTGAAGACAGCTCAGCAAAAGATTGGAAGATCAAACATAAAGACAAGCTGGCCACAGCTGAGAAAGCCGTGTCCGTGATAAAGCCAGGGGACAAGATATTCATCGGGTCCGGTGCGGCAGAGCCACAGGTACTTGTAAAGGCGCTTGTCGACAGGTCTCATTCTTTGGCAGACACGAAGATCTTCCACATAATGACGCTCGGAGTTGCGCCTTATACCGAGCCGAAATTCACCGACCAGTTCAGGCACAATGCGTTCTTCATCGGAGCGAACACCAGAGATGCTGTTGCCGAGGGGAGGGCGGATTTTACACCGATATTTCTGTCGGAAATCCCTGCATTGTTCAGGACCGGACGAATACCGATCGATGTGGCGCTAATCCAAGTCACGGAGCCGGATGCCCATGGATACTGCAGCTACGGCGTTTCCGTCGACATAGTGAAGTCTGCTGCGGAGAGCGCGGATTTTGTGATAGCAGAGGTGAACAGGAGCGCGCCCAGAACGATGGGTGACAGCTTCATACATGTAAACGAAATCGACTTGATGGTGCCCTCGGACGAGCTTCTGCTCTATTATAGTGCCGAGGAGCCGAGCGACATCGCGGTCAAGATCGGCAGGAACATTTCCAAGCTGATAGAGGACGGTTCGACGCTCCAGATGGGTATCGGCGGCGTGCCGGATGCTGTCTTGAAATATCTGACGGACAGGAAAGACCTTGGCATCCACACCGAGATGTTCTCGGACGGCATCATAGACCTTGTGAGAAGGGGAGTCATAACGAACAGGAAGAAGACGCTTCATAGAGGGAAGATAATCGCCTCTTTCTGCATGGGGAGCCAGGAGCTCTACGATTTCGTGGACAACAATCCATTGATAGAGTTCCATCCGACAGAGTACACGAACGACCCGTTCATAATCGCCCAGAACGAGAAGATGGTCGCGATAAATGCGGCGATAGAGGTGGATCTGACAGGCCAGGTATGCTCGGACTCCCTCGGCCCTCTGTTCTATTCCGGTATTGGAGGGCAAGTCGATTTCATAAGGGGAGCCGCCAGGTCGAAAGGGGGAAGGCCGATAATTGCATTGCCCTCGACCGCGAAGGACGGACAAATATCCAGGATCGTCTCAACGCTGAAGCCGGGAGCCGGCGTGGTCACGAGCAGGGGAGATGTCCATTACGTCGTCACTGAGTGGGGAACTGCGTACCTGCACGGGAAGAGCATTAGGGAGAGGGCGCTTGCGCTCATCAGCATAGCGCACCCAAAATTCCGCGCGGACCTCTTGAAAGCGGCAAAAGATAGGAGGCTCGTG
>JAOUEZ010000018.1 GCA_029858465.1 Thermoplasmata archaeon
CTTCAAGGGATATTGGGCGGACTGCGGGACCAGGCAGGGATTGATCGATGCGCATAAGGCTCTCATGACCAAGTTCGGGTCGTACATTGCAGAAAACGTGAGCACCGTGTGCACGGATCTCTTCGCCCCGTTCTGCGTCGAGCCCGAATGCAGGCTTGTCAATGCAAAGCTCGGTCCCGGTGCATATGTCGGTCAAGGATCGGTCGTCCTCGACGACAGCGAGATAATCAATTCGATATTGTTGCCAGGCTCGCGGGTCGGAAGATATTGCAAGCTTGAGAACTGCATTGTCGATGAGAAACATCAGATACCTAACGGGACCTGCGTCAAGAACATGATTTTTTCAGAAGCTCATGAGGAACAGGAGAACTAATTACGCTCAGAAGAATGTCAGATAGCTGAGAAAGATTACGCCCGATATTGTTGCCGCTGCAGGGATCGTCAATATCCAAGCGAGCACTATTCTTTTGCCGATTCCCCACCTCACGGCGGAAAGCCTTCTCGCGGAGCCCACACCCATTATTGATCCCGAAATCGTGTGTGTAGTGCTGACCGGAATGCCCAAAACTGCTGTTCCTACAAGCATGGTCGCGGCGCCCGTTTCGGCAGAAAATCCTTGATACGGTTCTAATTTTGTTATTCTGGCCGCCATTGTCTTTACGATGCGCCATCCGCCGAGGAACGTTCCGAGTGCAATCGCTATAGAACATGAGACTTTCACCCAATCGAAGACCGCATCCTGCTCTCCAACTAGACCCTCGGCGAACAGGATCAGCATAATTATGCCCATCCCCTTCTGCGCATCGTTAGTGCCGTGCGTGAACGAGTAGAACGCGGATGAGACGAGCTGGAGCCTCCTGAATTCTTTGTTAGCTGCGGTTCTCTTCGTATTCTTAGCTAATCTCATCACTATTGCGACGACGACAAATCCGATCACGAAACCGACAAGAGGAGAAATCACAATGAAGGCCGCGGTCTTGAGCGTGCCTGCCCAATTGATTGCGGCAAGACCGATTGCTGCGCCTCCCGCTCCAAGCAAGCCGCCTACGAGTGCGTGACTGCTCGACGTAGGAATGCCCAGCCACCATGTTATCAGGTCCCAGATTATCGCTCCCAATAATGCAGCGATCACCAATGGAATGCCGTAATCATTCACGACCGATTCATATATGATGCCTTTCTGGATGGTCTTCGCGACCTCTCCGACGAGCAGCACTCCGATGAAATTGAAGAACGCCGCCATTCCGACTGCCTGCACCGGGGTCAGGACTTTTGTTGCTACGATGGTTGCGATGGAATTGGCAGAATCATGAAAACCGTTTACAAAATCGAAGCTCCAGGTCATCAAAATGGCCACTATCGCCAAAACGGTCAAACCGAATAAGTCGGCCATCTCAGAGTCCCCTTCCCCTCAGGAATTCTTGATCACAATGTCTTTCACAATGTCGGCGACATCCTCGCATCGGTCAGTGGCTGTCTCCAGATGTTCGTAGATCTCCTTCAATTTCATTATCATTTTTATATCGTCTAATTTGAACAATCCAGCCAGGGCTTCGTGAGTGATGTCATCTGCCTGATTCTCAAGGCGATTGACCTCGACGCATCTTGTGAGGAGCGCACTTCTCCGCTTCCTGGTGGAAAGCTCATGAAGCGATATGTGCACTTCATTCACCTGCTTCGCCAGGACGTTAATCAGATCGATCATCCTCGGTGGAATCTCCTTGACCTCGTAGAGTCTCATTCTCGTAGCTGCCGAGTCGATGTAATCCACGATATCGTCCATCTTGCTTGTGAGCTTCGAGAGGTCGTCATGGTCAATCGGCGTGACGAACGTTTTGTTGAGCAAATTAATAAGGTCATGCACCAACTGATCCCCCTCGTTCTCGATGCGCTCGATCTTCAGAGCTATTGAGGCGATGTCTTGTGGATTTTTCGAAAGGTTACATAGTTCCTTGGCGCCTTTGAGAATAACATCAGATTGCAGGGCAAGAAGATCGAAGAAATGTTTTTCCTGGGGTATGATCCATTCTTTGAAACCCATCTGGTCATCTCCCTGCCAGTCGGCACATAATCTTCCACCTGGTTATTAATTCTATTTATATGTCTATAAATTCTATGAAACGAAAATTTTCACAATACACCTCTTTGGGCGATAGATATTAACCGAGTTCGTCAATTCTGTCAGCAATATGGATGAGCAGGAAATCGCGGATCAGAGGAAGCTCTTCGGAACAAACGGAATCAGAGGGATTATCGGCCCCGAGATGAATGCGGAACTCGCGCTCGGGATCGGTTCGGCCGTCGGCACGATTTTGCCTGGAGAGATAATCGTAGGGACTGACTCGAGAACATCGAATCAGATGCTGAAAAACGCCCTGATATCAGGACTGCTGGCGACAGGATGCGATGCGATTGATATCGACCTTGCTCCGACCCCTTCCGTTCAATATTCGGTGGCTAAATCAGACGCTTCAGCTGGCGTCGTAATCACCGCCTCGCACAATCCTCCCGAGTTCAACGGGATCAAGGTAATCGATTCTGACGGTACCGAGCTGGACTTTTCAAAGGAGCTCGAGATCGAGAAGAGATATTTTTCAAGGGAATTCAAGACGATCGACTGGAAATCCGTCGGCAAATTGAAAAAGGACAAACATGCGAATGAGCGGTACTCCAAGGCGATCGCGTCTCTTGTCAACAGGAAGACGATAAGCGATGCGTCTCTCCGAATCATAGTTGATTGCTCGAACGGTGTCGGTGGCCTTGTCACTCCCGGATTGCTTTCCTCATTCGATGTGGATGTGATGACGCTCAATGCGCAGCCGCACGGCAGCTTCCCAGGACATCCATCGGAGCCGACTCCCGAGAACCTCTCAGAACTCATGAAGATGGTGATTGCGGAAGGCGCGTCCTTCGGAAATGCACAGGACGGAGATGCGGACCGGTCGATTTTCATCGACGATAAGGGCAGCTATATCACCGGAGACAAATCGTTCGCGCTACTCGCCGGATATCTCTCATCGAAAAATCCCGGAGCAATCGTTGTTTCAACGGTCGCGACAAGCGACGTTGTTTCAGATATGGTGATCAAGAACGGGGGCAAGATAGTCCAGACCCGCGTCGGCTCGCCCATCGTCGCGCGCAAGATGAAGGAGATCGGGGCAATATTCGGTGGAGAGGAGAACGGTGGACTGATCTATGCGAAGCATCAATATTGCCGTGACGCAGCTATGACGACGGCATTGATGGCACAGTTGGCCGCGGAACGCGGTGCATTGTCTGAGCAGTTGAAGGAACTCCCTGTCTATCATCAATCAAAGCTGAAAACCGCGTGCCCGAATGAAAAGAAAAAGCGGGTTCTCGCATCGCTCGCCGAGAGCATGAAAGACAAGCGGGTGGATCTCACAGATGGCGTGAAGATATTCGAAGGAGAGAGAGATTGGGTAATAATAAGGCCATCTGGAACAGAGCAAATATTCCGGATATTTTCTCAATCAAGAAGCGAGGATGTGGCAAAGTCTCTCGCGGATAGATATATGTCCGTACTGCAGGAGATCATCGCTGAGACTTCTTAGAAGCGAGATAATGCGCGGCTATCGCCTCGGTGATCAGCCTCGCAGCGAGGACGGTCGTCGTTCCGTTATCTATTGGCGGAGAAACCTCGACAACATCGAATCCGACAAGCCTCGGTGCGAATGCGTCTATTATGCTCTTAGTGTCGAAAGGGGTCATCCCGAAAGCCTCGGGCGTGCCCGTACCGGGGGCATACGCAGGATCGATTCCGTCGATGTCCAATGTCAGATACATCTTCTTCTTCGGCAGGGTCCTATTGATTCGATCGATCGTCCAATCTATGCCGTTCTTCTGGATATCGAACGATGTGATTAATCTCGCCTTGCTCTTATGCTCCTCTTCTGAGACGGCTCTGACACCTACCCACATCACGCGTCTCTCTCCGAATTTGTCAACGATGCGTTTCATTGCGCAGCCGTGGTTGTTCTTGTCACCTTCGTAAATATCTCGAAAATCCGAATGCGCATCGATCCCAAGGACGACGATATCATCGAATGCTGTCGCGACGCCTGGCGAAACGCTGTGCTCGCCGCCCATCATGACCGGGAATTTTCCATGCTTGAGCAATTTCCTTGTGTACAGGTTCACCTTTCGAACCATCTGCGCCGTAGTGAGCTTCTCTACATCCAGATTGCCGGCATCGTAAACGGGAATGTCGTCGAGGTCTAGCCCGTATTCCACAAGATATTTCTCGAAATGGGCGATCGAGTCGACTCTGATGCCAGTCGGACCGTATCTCGTCCCCTTCCTGAAGGTCGCGGTCCTGTCGTAAGGTACTCCGAACATGACATATCTGGCATCATCGTATGAGCAGTTCGACATGTAGAATCGATTATGAATCGGATGTATCATGGGTGTCTATCTCCTTGACTGCCTGATGGAACCACGATGTGTTCAATATTTCGTTCATCCCGCCATGATTAATATGATGTTCTGCAATCCTGAGCCTGATGAGCGTCGCTGTGATCCTCGGCACGAGACCTGAGATAATCAAGATGGCGCCGATAGTGTTCGAGCTGCAGAAGCGCTCGATACCGTTCAGGCTGATACACACCGGTCAACACTATGATGACAATCTATCGAATATCTTCTTCGAGGAGCTGGGGCTCCCAAAACCCAACTGCTTCCTCGGCGTGGGGTCGGGCTCTCAGGCAGAGCAGACTGCAAAGGCGATGATATCGATCGAGAGAGAGCTGATCGATCACGGTCCGCAGGTCGTCCTCGTGCAGGGAGATACGAACACGGTATTGGCTGGAGCGCTCGCGGGAAGCAAGGCGGGCTTTGCGGTTGGCCATGTTGAAGCAGGATTGCGAAGCTTCGATCTCAGGATGCCGGAGGAATACAACAGAAGGCTCGCGGACCATGTCTGCGCCTATCTGTTCGCGCCAACGGAGCACAATGCTGAAAACCTCAGAAAGGAAGCGGTGCTCGGCAAGATATTCGTAACCGGGAACACTGTCATAGACGCCTGCAACAGATATGTCAAGATTGCCGAAAGCAGGTCGAAGATACTCGATTCCATCAAATTCCCCGAATTCTGCCTTGTGACAGCGCATAGGGCAGAAAATGTCGATGATTCTAAAGTCCTCAAGAGTTTCATGGAGATATTCGAGCGCTCCCCTGTACCTGTTGTTTACCCAGTGCACCCTCGCACACGGAAATTGCTCGCGCAATCACATATGCTCGGAATAATCGAGCGCTCCTCGAACATCCAATTGATAGATCCCGTTGGATACTTCGATTTCCTCACACTGATGAGGAAATGCAGATACATATTGACCGATTCGGGCGGGATCCAAGAGGAAGCGACCGCGCCCTCCATCAACAAGAAGGTCTTCGTGCTCAGATTATCCACCGAAAGGACTGAGGCTGTCGAGAGCGGACACGCAGAAGTCGTTGGAACCGAGCCTGATAAGGTGCTGAGGTCCATCAACAAGTATGTCTCAGAAGGCATGATAGCGCCGCTCGTCAGCAGCCCCTATGGTCAGGGCGACGCGGCAGTCAAAACTATCGATCATCTTATCTCCGAGATGGAGATTTCCGGAAAAGATCAGCACGGCTGGCAATGATCATGCCCTGGTTATCTTCTTGCGCCCCATCGCGACCATGTATTGGATTTCTTTTCCCGGGGTGAGTTTGTCCTTGTATTCCTCAGGGATGGGGATATTAAAAGTCTCGTAAGTCTCGAGGTCCATCAGCTGCACCTCGTTACCCATAGAAGTTATTACTTGTGCCTGGCGCTTGTCAATTATCGGCACCTGTACTTTGTGCTTCATCGGATAGACGACGCTTCTCTTTCCGCCATCGAAGATCCCGATAGCCTCGATCCTCGCCTTCGCCTCTCCGTGCTTCCCGGGCTTGGAGGTCGATATGCTCGAGATTTGGCAGGGCTCGTCGTCGATGTTCATGTATCGTCCTTCTTTGAGTTCCCTGACTTCTACAAGCTCCCATGACATTCTCTCTACCTGTCCGCTGTAATCAAATGGTATTAGATAACTCTAACGCTTGTCCCGACGCTTCTTGTGCCCTTTCTTGCCGCCTCTGGGGGGCTTGATTGGAGGATTCGGGTTGCGCTTCTTGATCTCCTCTATTCTTCTCTCCAGCAATTTAACGAGTTCATCAGAGATATCATTATCACTGTAGAAATCCGCTCTTGCGGCGATGGAAATCTTGCCTGCAAGCGCCCTAGCGATTTTCCCCCTCTGCCAGTAAGGCGCCTTGTGGATGTGAGGATGCTGGAATATCACTCCGTGCTTGGGCGGGCGGCTTTTGTCCTTGAGGTGTCTGAACATCGCCTTCTCCGCGCCGAGCAGCTGTATCGTGCTTGTCGGCATGCCGGCGAGCCGCTTCATGCCTCCGGCGAGCGAAATCAGCCGCGCGCCTATTATCGGCCCCGCGACAGCCGAAAGGTTTGTGGCCTCTTCTTTCATCTTATGTTGAATCGCGCTCTCCAGCCCCTCGCGGCTTTTGAAGATTTCAAGAGTCGTGCTCGCGAAGACTTTAATTGACCCAAGATCATCATCAGAAAATGGAGCCCCCGTGCTCTCCTCTATCTCCTTGCCGAGGCTTGACATCATCGCTTTTCTCTCAGGGTCTTGAGAAATCAATTCCGCATATCTCTTTTCATCGACCAGCTTCTCCAACTCGGGGAAATAAAGACCGTACCATTCCCTGAGCCTTTCCGACATGAGGTTGCAGGTCGCGAGCAGGTCGTCGAAAGCTCTCACTTGCTCGGTGATGAACGCGCCCGGATCTTCCTCCGTCAGCGATTCTCTTGCTATTATCATCGTCGCCTGCTTCAAGAGGTCGATGTCGAATCCGTAATCCTCAGCTCTGATGAAGCCCGAGTCGAAGGCGACGATCTTGCCCAGGCTTCCGAGCCTCCTTTCTGCGACGGCTGACACTTTCCTTCCTAAATCCAATTCGTCGGGCAATATCTCCCTGTTGCGCATCTTCTTCATACGGGAGACTATTGCATCCAGATCCTTCGGGGCGAGCCTGCTCTCCAAGACCTTCCCGTGATCAACTATGAAAGTCCCGAACCATTTTGTGACAAGTATCATGGCCGTCCCCTGATATCAGGAACGGGAATTAAAAGCTCTGGGTCGAAAAGCCATTTCATTTTCTTGTTTTCCCTATTTGGGATGGTTTCAGAATGCCATATTCGGTTATGAAGCCAGTAATGTATTTCGCAGGCGTAACGTCAAAGGCAGGGTTCAATGCTTTGGCTCCCTTGGGACCTATGGACTGCTTGCCTATCATCAATACTTCCGACTGATCTCTTTCCTCGATCGGAATTGCGTCTCCGCTCGCTATCGAAGGATCGAATGTTGTTATCGGTGCTGCTATGTAGAAAGGTACTCCGTTCTCTTTCGCAACAACAGCCTTCTCATAGCTGCCGATCTTGTTGGCTGAATCCCCGTTTCTCGATATCCTGTCAGCACCGATGATGACGAGATCGATTTCGGATTTCAGGTAATGTCCTGCCGCATTGTCAGCGATTATCGCATGATCAATGCCCTCTTCTTTAAGCTCCCAGGATGTCAGGTTCGCACCTTGAAGTCTTGGTCTTGTCTCATCGACGAACACGAAGAACTTCCTGCCTTTTCTCTTCGCGATCCGCATCGGTGCAAGAGCCGTGCCGAAATCTACCGTCGCAAGTGCTCCGGCGTTGCAGTGCGTCAATATCTTCGAGTTATTTCGGATGAGCTTCTCGCCATTTTCTCCGATTTTCCTGCATCTTTCTACGAGTTTGTCGGCATATTTCTTTGCTGATTCAACTGGATCGTCTTTATGCGAGAGCATCCAATCGATACCGTAGAATAGATCGTGAGCAGTGGGTCTTGTCTGTCGCAGCATCTTTGCAGCTTTCTCCAGGTTTTTTCCATTGGTGGCAGCAAGCGCTATCCCATAGGCAGCTGCTGCGCCAATTGTTGGCGCTCCCCTGATAATCATTTTCTTTATAGCCTCAGCGACCTGTTTATGGTTCGAAAATCTGGCGATTCTCACTTTTTCCGGCAAGAGTGTCTGGTCAATCGCAGCGACCTTTCCGTTTTCCCACCAGACCGCGGGTATGTCTCTCTTTTTGCCATTTATTGTTGCTTTCATTATACCCTCCCAGTATCTGATGTCTGAGATATATGATGTTTCGGAGGGCTTTGGACTCATTATTCCATGAAAAAGGTATTAAGAGGCTGTCTACAATTCTGCGAGAGCCTAAGGGCTCATGGTCTAGCGGTTATGACGGCGCTCTCACACAGCGCAGGTCGCCGGTTCAAATCCGGCTGAGCCCACTTTTTACGAATGAAAATATTAGACTGTCGATTAGGACTCATTATAAAGAATATCTGTCTTGATATCGTAATCGGACAAAAAAACTATTATAGGAAATTAACATGCAATTGAAAATCTCAGAAGTACCAGCGGAGCAATTTCAAACTATGAACTCGATCAAATCATATAAGAGACAGCGAATCGTTCAATCCGTTTTGATTCTCTCGTCTATTTTAATTGCGGGCACGTTCGGATCATTGAATTCTATTGCCGAGTCTAATACTGCGGACGATAAGATATTCATGTTGGGCATGGCCAGAGAAGTCACTACCTTGAATCCTTTTACCGCGATAAGTGATGATGAGTACGTTATTTTGGGATTAATCTACGATTATTTCTGTTATCCTCAAGAGGGAAATGAGAGCTATCCTCTATTGACCGAGAGTTATTGGTACATGGATGGCGCGATTGCAGGAGCTACTGGCTCAGATTTCAGCGTTCTGTCAAACTCATCACCATCGGATTGGCCACTCGGATCCATTTGGGAGTACAATTTGACCCAGAATGTATTCTGGAGTGACGGGGTCCCGTTCACTGCGGATGACGTGAAATGGACCATTGATACTCAGATAGGTCCGAATTATATGATCTATTGGGCGTTTCAACCATATACACGATGGATTCTACATGTTGAAAAGCTCACTGAGTACAAGGTGCGGATTTTCTTCGGAGACATAGATAAACAAGAACCGCTTCCGGCATCATTTGGAGACACGCTTGGATTTATCATCATGCCAAAGCATGCTTTTACTGATAAACCAGTGACATACATGGCATATGATTGGGACGGTTTCCCGGTGATAGGTACTGGGTGTTTCATGGGCACGTCCAATCTGGAAGACGAGTTCATTGCACATGAAAGCATATCTCTGGTCAAGAACCAGTTTTATGATTTTATCGACCCATCAGATGGATTGAGAAAAGGTCTTGGACCGGCTTTCGGCAAAAACATAGACATCGAGCGTCTCCAAATAACCTTCTTCTCAGAGGCATCTACTCGCGAACTCACATTATTTTCCGGACAGATTGATATGACTAATATCGCGCCCAACACCTATTTGACATGGATAAATAATGAGAATTCACCTGAGTATCTGCATCCAATCAGCGAACTTAGCGATTGGCAATATTCCAGACAATTGTCGATCAATGCTTATCCTGGCGGGTCCGGAAGCAACAACCCGATGCGATTAGATCCTGCAGTTCATAGAGCTTCTTCTTTGGCGACAAATAAAAGCCTCCTAGTCAAGCAGACGTACAAGGATATGGCCGTCGAGGGAATTGGTTTAATTTCTCCCTATGCAGCTGATTGGTGGTGGGAACCCGGTGACGAACTGTCGACTTTCAATGTCACTGATGGCAACGGTACCGTAATCTTCAGTTATCAAAAACCGTTAAGAGATATTATGAATTACGATATAGACACTGCGAACCAGATACTTGAAGCCGCCGGATATGTATGGACTGGCGAGCCGAGAAATAGCGTCAGGAAAGCAGGTCCTCTCGTTGCTGAAAGGTTGGGATCATATTTTGGAGTATCTCCCGAATTTGTGCTTGATCAGCCGCTTGAATTCGACTTATTGATATCGCAGGAAATTCAAAAAGATAAAGAAATTTCTGATCTATTAATATCGGAATGGATGAAAATCGGTATCAAGCTGAATGAGAAAATGGTTATGGGCGCGATTTGGAGCGATCAAGTTTATTCGTATAAATACGAAATTGTTCTTACATACTGGAGTGGCGATTACGATCCAAATTATCTGTTATTCCCACCGACGAGTTTTGCCTTATTCGGATGGAACGAATTTGGCACTGCCAATTCAACATATGATTCATATTACATGACTCAGGCAACAACGTTAGGGTATTCGGAGAGGAAAGTATGGGTAGATGAGTGTCTGAAATGGCAATATCTGAGTGGAAGTGTCAATACCCTCGTATATCCTGAGGTGTGTCATGCATATAACGATTTGAGATGGACGAACTGGACCGGATACTTTTGGTGGTTCAATGTTGAATATACCTCGGTCGATCAACCGACTCCCATCGGTATTATTGAGACATTGATAATCATCGCGGCAATTATTGCTATTCCAATTTCGTATTTCATATGGAAATGGAATGATAAGAAGAAAAGAATGCTGCGAGAAGAATGATTGGCCGACCATTCAGCAATAGGCATATCTCCGAGGAAGTTTCAAATCAGCGGAATCCTTATCTTGAAAATATGGTAAAACAAGTGCACGCGGCTCATATATTGGTGAAGAGAGAGGATCAGGCGAAGGATTTGCTATCGAAGATCAACAGCGGAGAGAATTTCGGGGAGATTGCCAAACGATTTTCGTTATGTCCCTCGGGAAAGACCGGAGGAGACCTCGGCTGGTTCGGGAGAGGCCAGATGGTAAAAGAATTCGAGACGGCCGCTTTTGAGGGGCAGAAAGGTAAAGTCGTCGGACCTGTCAAGACGCAATTCGGATATCATCTCATAAAGATAATCGATATGAAGTGATGCCAGATTCGATACTGCTCGAAGAGCAACTGACATATAATTTGACAAGAATACTGGGATTTGCTTTACTCATACTGCGAAAGCAGAAAAAGACTTGAAATTATCAGACGGGAGCTAATAGGGGTATTGTAATGAGGGTCTTGCTATCAACGCCCCCAGGGAAAACAACCGAACGATGGCCCCCATTAGGATTATTATACATTGCCGCGAAACTGAAGACCAAGCGAGAGGACGAAGTCAAGATTATTGACGCCTTTTGCGAGAATCTTTCAAAGGGAGAGCTGGTCGACCGAGTCGTCCGTGAACAACCAGACGTATTCGGAATGAACTGCTCGACTCATATATTCCTGGATGCAATGGATGTCCTAAATGAATTACAAAAGAGGCTTCCGGATACGAAGCTCGTTTTAGGCGGCTATCATGCGACCTTCACCGCAGATAAAATCATTCGCGATTATCCGTTCATAGACTATGTGATAAAAGGCGAGGCGGAGAATTCCTTCCCTCAGCTTTTAGATCGTATCGAGAACAATCAAGCACCAAATGATGTCGCAGGCATTTGCTATAGAAATGGCAGCGAGACGATTGACAATCCCTTTTCACTGATAACAGATCTCGATTCTTTGCCTTTCCCTGACAGGAGCATGCTGGGGAAATTGGATTACGGCTATACCCATGACGGTATTCAGCTCACTGTTGGCAAATTCACCACAATATGCACATCCCGCGGATGCCCGTTCAAATGCAGGTATTGCTCCTGCGCCTCTTTCTCGCTCAGGAAATGGCGGCCGAGAAGCGCTGAGAATGTCGTTGACGAGCTTGAAGAGATACAAAGCCAGGGATACGAGAGCGTAACTGTCGTCGATGACAATTTCACGCAGAACAGGAAAAGAGTCGAGAAGATTTGCGAGCTGTTGAGATCCAGGAAGATCAAGCTGCAGTATTATTTCGAAGGGCGCGTGGAGGGCGCATCGTATGAGATGCTTCGGAACATGAAACGTGCAGGATTCAATGTAATCTATTTCGGAGTCGAGAGCGCTTCACAACATGTGCTCGATTACTATAACAAGACGATCTCACCTGAGAAATCAATGAGAGCTATTGAGAACGCGAAAAAAGCGGGAATGCTCGTGGTGACTTCGTATATTTTCGGGTCTCCGGTCGAGAAAAAAGAAGACATCATGCGGACAATCGAATTTATCAGGAAAATGAAGCCGCATGCTGTTCAGATCAACATACTCGATTGCCTTGTCGGAACGCCCATATGGGACGAGCTACAGGAAAACGGTCTCTTAACAAGCGATGCCTGGAAGACGAACCACCGTATCTATGAGTATGCGGGCAATGGCTTGTCGAAGGAGGCCTTGGAGGATCTTGTCGATGCAGGCTATTCAGCTTATCTTGGTGCCTGGAAGAACTTTAGGGGCGTTGTCGATCTGTCCAAGGTGATTGTCGTGAATAAGACAGCAAGAAAGATAGTCCTTCAAAATATCGCCAATCCTGCCACAAGGCGAAAGCTTTCAGAAGGCATTCGTGGTGTCAGAGAAAATCGCGCATCAAGAAATGATCAAAAGACCGCGGTTGGAAATATCGAGGATTCTTCTGCTGGCGGATCATCTCGCTAATCTTGATCTTCGATATGCTTTCAATTTATGACATCGTTACAAGTTCTCTCTATCTGAGGAATCGGTTAAAATCATAGTAGCCTCATCATGAGTGCAAATATTTGGGAGCAAGTGTCTCGATGAAGGCAATAGTGAAGCAGAAACCCGAACCGGGGGCGGCTCTCACAGATGTCGAGGACCCGCGCCCAGGCAAAGGCGAGGTCATGACAAGGATGAAAGCCTCCTCAATCTGCGGCACTGACATGCACATCTGGGAATGGAACCACTGGGCCGAGAGGCGCGTCAAAAAACTCCCGATGATATTCGGTCACGAATTCTGCGGGGAAGTCGTCGAGATAGGCGAAGGAGTAGAATCCGTCGGTGTCGGAGATGTGATATCTGCCGAGACTCATATCGTGGACAATGCTTGCTATCAATGCCTCCACGGAAAGAGACATGTATGCCGAAATGTCGAGATTCTCGGTGTCGACAGGAACGGTGTTTTTGCCGAGTATGTTGTCATACCTGGACAGAAC
>JAOUEZ010000174.1 GCA_029858465.1 Thermoplasmata archaeon
GAAGACACCTGATTGCAGGAGAGGATGCATCATGACTCGCGCAGTAATCGTTGATGCGCTGCGGACCCCGATAGGGAAATTCAACGGCGCTTTGCAGACTTTTTCAGCGACTGAGATTGGAGCGATAGTAATCAAGGAGCTCGTCGCAAGACAGAAAATTTCCGGAGATAGGGTTGAAGAATGCATAATGGGCAATGTGATAAGCGCGGGGCTCGGACAGAATCCCGCAAGACAGGCGTTGATCTCCAGCGGCCTCCCGCCAACGGTTCCCTCGACTACCGTGAACAAAGTCTGCGGGTCCGGACTGAAATCAATCATGCTAGCAGCGGATACCATACTCGCGGGAAGATCAAAACTGCTTATAGCAGGCGGAATGGAAAGCATGTCGAATGCGCCGTATCTTCTCGAGAAGGCAAGGTTCGGATACAGACTGTTCGACGGTAAGTTGATAGATGCGATGGTGCGCGATGGATTATGGGACAAGTTCAACGATTTTCACATGGGCATGACGGGCGAGATCTGTGCGGAAAGACACGGTGTGACAAGAGAAGACGCAGATAAATTCTCCGCCCGATCGCACAGGCTGGCCGTGGAGGCATCTGAAAACGGGCGCTTCCTGAAGGAGATTGTCCCGGTGCTTATAGAACAGAAAGGTCAGGTGCAAAAAGTCGAAAAGGATGAAGGACCGAGGCTCGATAGTACTGTTGAGAAGCTTGCGAAGCTCAAGCCCGTCTTCAAGCAAGACGGAATCATCACGGCTGGTAACGCCTCATCCATAAATGATGGAGCCGCTGCCACATTAGTCATGGACGAGGAGACTGCATCATCGTTCGATTCCAAAATCGCTGCGAATATTGTTGATTATTCCACTGTTGCCGTCAAGCCCGAATTATTGATGGAGGCTCCCATACCTGCTATAGAGAAGCTTCTTGAACGCAATTCGTTAAAGGTCGATGATGTTGGCCTCTATGAACACAATGAAGCGTTTGCCGTCGCATCGGTCGCGGTTCAGAAAAAAATCGGAATACCGGACGAACGGTTCAATATTCATGGCGGCGCAATCGCTCTCGGACATCCGATCGGCGCTAGCGGTGCAAGAGTAATGACCTCGCTTCTTCATTCTCTGGCAGAAAAGCAGGAATCCCTCGGGATAGCGGCGCTCTGCCTCGGAGGCGGTGAGGCAGTTGCGATGCTAGTTGAGCGTCGCTGAATCACTCCTTATCTTCAAAAATCCTTTGGATCATCCAATCCGGATCGAAATCCATTATGTTATCATATTCCTGTCCGTTCGACACGAATATCACAGGTTTTCCAATCTCAGAGGATATCGATATTGCGGCTCCTCCTTTTGCATCAGCGTCAATCTTCGTGAGGATTATCGCATCGACCCCGACAGCGGTGTCGAACTCTCTCGCCTGCTCTATAGCATCAGAACCGGTCAGAGAGTCCCCCACGAATATTATCAAGTTCGGTTGGGCGACCTTCTTGATTTTCTTCATTTCATCCATGAGGTTTCGATTGGTCTGCATCCTACCGGCCGTATCGATAAGCACGACGTCTCTTTTCCTTGCTTTAGCATGTTCTATAGCATCAAAGGCCACTGCCGCGGGATCGCTGCCTGCCTGATGCTTTATTAGCCTTGTCCCGAGCTTGTCTGCATGTATTGATATCTGCTCGATCGCTCCCGCTCGAAAAGTGTCCCCTGCTGCAAGAACAGAAGTGAATCCTCGATCCGTAAGCAGTTTCGTAAGCTTTGCGATGATGCTCGTCTTTCCTGTGCCGTTCACGCCGACAAACATGAGAACAACTGGCCGTGGAGTTGTCGTCTCGATGAGCTTCCAGAAATTCAATCTGTGCTTAGATAATATCTCTTTCAATGAACCTCTCAATGCCAATTCGACGATGTCGTCTAAGCGATATCCTCGATCATACTTCTTATCGAAAAGTTGTTTGCCGACCTTCTTGATAATCTCTTCGGCGACTGGGAGCGCGACATCTGCGCTAAGGAGCTCCATCTGGAGCTCTTCGAGGATCTCGTCGAGTGCGCCTTTCCTTATCCGCTTTCCCTCTTCTCCGACAACCTCTTCGAGAACTGGCTTCTCCTCTTCAACCCTCTTTACCGTACCTTTGAAGAAGTCCCGGAGCGCTCTAAACATCAGCAGCACGCTCTTTTACTTGCCTTTCATTTTAGTCGGCTGTTGCATCGCCAAATATTGTTCCCGCGCATCCTTTGATAGTTCCTCTATCGCCACGCCGATTTTCTCCCCCTGTTCGTCAAGCTGTTGCGCGGCCTTCTTCAGTTCTTCAATCTGTTCATCCAGCAGTTTCTTGATGTCTCCAATGTCCTTTTCCATCATTACGCCTGCACCGATGTTTGCGATACAGCTCCTGTTCCTTCCAACCTTTGCATGCAGGAATATCCCGGCTCCTGCGGGTATCAAAATCTCTTCATCTTCCTTTGCATTGACATAATTGGCCAGGGTATCCTTCGCTCTCAAGTTCTCCTCTATTGATGCCCTGACCACTTCCTGCTGTCGCGATACATTGTCCAGCTGGGCTCTGCTGACGTCGATGGCCGAAATGGTCTGGCGCAACTGGTTCTCAGACATTCAATCCGCTCCTATCTGATGAAGGATTGTCTGGTCTGTCACGTCCTTCGGAGGGATCTCCATGACTTTCTTGATTCTGAGGCTTCTGCGCTTGACTCCATGCCTGCTTCCGAGATCGCATAGTGTCTTCTCTCTTGCCAAATCCTCGTTCTCCGCGGCTATCTCCTTAGAGAATCTCTGCCAATCCCTCTTGGCGATCTCCATCTCGCCCAATACTCTGTAGGCCTTCATTTCTGTCGACTCCCTTCCTGGTGAATATCCCTGCTTTCATAAACATTTTGATGCGTTATCCAATAGATGTTCATTCATAGCTGGCCCCCCTCAGAAAATGCATAATCTGTCGGGAGCTTCAGGATTTTAGATATATCTCCTACCTGCTCCGGAAACGGGTTTATGCGAACTGTAAGGTGCTTTTTCCTGGGCAAGGAGTTCCCCGCGATATCGATAACGGGCAGCGAATGCGCGATAGGCTGCC
>JAOUEZ010000175.1 GCA_029858465.1 Thermoplasmata archaeon
CTTATTCTGCAATCATTGTACATCTAGACATCGAATTTGATTTCTTGCAAGACATCCTCGGCAAGTATGGCGCGACCCACACAGGCGGAACTGATGTAATGAGCAGAGATAACCTCACGAAGCTCGAGAAACAATTAGCATCCCTGAGAGACTCTGTCAAAAGACCAAGCTGGGGGGAGAGGAGCTTTGAAGACGTCAGAGCAATCGCTTCATTTCAGTTCGGAGATCCATGGCAGTATCTGATGAAAGATGCAGTAATCAGAGGAGCATATCCATCGTTCAGAATCTTGAAGAATCATGTCCAGATAGGCTCGCTTGTGCCGGAAAAAGGCATGATATCTCTCACGCTCGATGGAGGAAGGGCTCTTTCAGGATCAGGAAGATTCGGAGTAGAGATCGATGATTTCATCCCGAAAACTAATATTTTCGCAATCGGCGTGAACAGCGCGTCCCCCGAAATACGGACTGGCGATGAGGTCTATGCGTTTTTTGATGACGAGGTGAGAGCTGTCGGCACGGCAAGAATGAACGGTACCAGCATGGTGCAGCTCACGCGCGGCGAGGCAATACACATTCGGCATCATGTCTGATGCTGGCCACTATTTTCGGGGACCTCCCGGAATAAGGGATATGTCATTCATCTGAAATTATGAACATGAAGGGCGCGAAATGTCAAGCATCGACATCGATCATTATAGCTGGGAAGAAGTGTACGAGCTACTCGGCTGCGTGTATCCTGTCGATAATGCTGATGACCATCCCGAGTGAGACAGGGTTCGAACGCTTCCCCGCTTTTTCGACCCCGTTTCACGCACCCATCGGATGAGCGTCTTACTGGACGTTCATCCTCGCAAGTTTTTTTTATAGTAGAGATTAGCATCTATAGATTTATTTGATAGCTAGGCGTTTTATCTCTGACCATGGAAACAGAAGAAGTAGCAGCGATTGAGTATGCAGTCGTCAGGGCACTCAAGAACTTCGATACCATCGAGGGTTCGGAATCTCAGGCTCTTATTCGACTCGCTCTCAGACAGGGTAGAATTCTTTCGAGGACGAACGATGAAAAGAGCCGGCTAGATTCGCTCGCAAAATCCGCATCTAACTTGATCGACTCGGCAAACAAAGTATTGCAGGCATGGGAAGAGGTAAACAAGGCGGTTGCGAAGCTTCAAGAGACATATGGGTCTTCATCGGTGAGACAGACCGAGAGTATTTCGACAGCGAGGATGCGTTTTGAGAATTACTTGGGAAGATCATCAGGCCTGACGGACATACTTGAAGGTGTATTACAGGAGATACAGGACGCGGACGCGCAGAAGATCATCGACATGCTCAACCAGGTCAGAGACCATGAGAAGAAAATGAGGCAATCTGGCCCACAGTAAGTCCACAAAGAGGTTTTTCAAGATATTGACGCGCGAAAGGGAAATCTATTTATTCACCTTTGAAAGACGAGTAAATTTCAGCCAGTCATTGAAGTGAGTACCCCGTTTTCCCCTCAATCCTGCGCATTCGTGCGCAGGTCTTTCCTTTTTTCAGCAGGAGATAAGGCTTTTTCCGATTCCTCTCGACAGCCCCCATCCGAAGCTACTCATTGGGAGACTTTATATCCTCACAACTGAATTATTATTCCCGGAGGATGGAATGGCAACATCACCTGATATGATTCCAGCGAAGGATAAGAAAAATAGACTTATGGTTGTGACTTTGGGCCTTATTGGCGGCTTATTGATTCTCGTGGGACTGGTCCTTCCTTGGTTGAAGGACATCTCGATGGCCGGTGCTCCTATTTCCGGTTTAGACCTCGCTTGGCATGGAATGCCAGAAGGCTTCACGATCTTGCTCCTCGGAATAATCGGCCCTGTCTTCATGGTATTTGGGAGTTATGTGTACCGATACCTCCATTTCGGGACAATATCGGCGGGAATGATCATCGCCCTGATCGTCATCTATGATGCGAGCGAATTACGTTACAGGATTGGTTCATACGATGTGGGAATCTTTGTATGCCTCGCCGGTGCAGCAATTCTGATTGCTAGTGGAGTTAAAGGAGTCAAGACAGGCCCAGACCTTGAATCGAGGGGGCATGTTGATTCAACTCCGAAGGACAAGAAGGGTGCTTTAACAATCGGGATGTCTGGAGTCGTCGGCGGCCTTCTCATCTTAGCGGGGATTGCTATGCTATGGATGAGGACCTCCTGGTTTGATCCTGATAGTCAATCCACAGTCATTGCCTGGAGCTCGGGAATTCAATTGTTATCGGAGGGATTTCCCGAAATCTTCATTCTCTTCTCAATCGGCAGCATAGGGCTCATACTCGCATTCCTCGGAGCGATTGTGAACAGATACATTCACATCGGGACGCTGCTATGTGGATTGATCGCCCTACCGATCGCTGTCATCGATGTTGGTCGGATTCTAACCCACCCTGCAAATCAGGCAGGATTCACGATTAACATCGAGATCGGGATTATCATCAGCATCATCGGAGCCGTGATTCTCACAGCTAGTGGTGCATCGGGGATGAGATCGCTTCCGAAAAGTACCGATCACTCATCGACCATGGCCTTGCCGTCCCAATAGATGAGCGTCAAACCTCTATTTTGAAGAGGCCATCGCGGTCTCTTCGAAATCCCTTTACGTCCTTTTTCCGAGGCTTTTTTTTGGATTCCTCTCACAGATTGATTTGATTCAACCTTATCTCATTCAGATAGACCACGTGAACAATCGCTGCCAGGTCGACAATCCCTTGAAACCATCTTTCGATAGTCCGAATGGCAAAAACAGTGAGGAAATGACAAGAGCCCCTGCAATCAATCCTATATAGAATCCCGGTCCGATCCATAATGTCCACACAATCATGGCATGCCCCATATGAGTTCCGAGGACTCCGTCAACATTCGCTCTGAACAGGACGCATCCGACTATCTGGATGATTCCTCCGATCGGTGTGACCAAGGAAAGGCCGACTCCCAAGAGGAATATCATAATGCCAAGAAAGACTCCAGATTCATAGAAATGCAGAGCCGTACACCAAGATAATGATCCAAACCAGGATGAATTGGATGCACAATCGAGAGC
>JAOUEZ010000019.1 GCA_029858465.1 Thermoplasmata archaeon
ATCGACGTCCGGAGGTTCGGGATCGGAACGGCCGGTAAGAGAATTCATAGCTTCTAGATTGAGGATCGAGAAGAAATGCAGGACGGACAACATCGGGAATCTCATTGTCGAGGTGGGCGAGGGATCGCCGCACATCGCGCTTGTGGCCCATATGGATGAGGTGGGATTGCTCGTCACAAAATTGGAGGATGACGGGAGCCTCAGATTCAGAAAGGTCGGAGGTGTTGACGACCGAATCCTTCAATCTCGCAAAGTCCAGATACATACTTCAAAAGGTTCTGTAGCTGGAATAATCGGGATCAAGCCCTCACACCTGATGACGGATCCTGAGGAGATGAAAAAAACCGTCCCGGCAGAGAAGCTTCGAATCGATGTCGGAACGAGGTCTAAGAAGGAGACAGAGAGACTGGGTATTAGAGTATTGGACAGCGTGACTCTCGAGAAAGGCCTTATTCGACTTGGAAGAGATCTGATAGTCGGGAGAGGGCTGGATGACAGAGTCGGATGTGCCATCCTCATCAGGGTATTCGAGCAGCTGAAGAAGAAGAAAACGAAGGGCAGATTCACATGCGTTTGGAGCGTGCAGGAGGAGATGGGGCTCAGAGGGGCAAAAGTAATCGCGCACACTCTCAAGCCCGACTATGTGATCGTGCTTGACACCTGCTCCTCCGGTGATGCGCCTGGCATAGACGAGGGACATCTGCAACCAGCTGTTCTCGGAAAAGGCCCCGCGATAAGATACTTCGATTCGCTTTCAATAGCTTCTCCTTTGTTGAGGAAGATGGCCACAGACATAGCTAGAATAAGAAAGATCCCCATTCAAGAGATAGCAGCCGGAGGGACGACCGATGCGACTGCGGTGCAGGAATCAGGGACAGCGGTAATCCCGATCGGAGTAGGAATGAGGAACACTCATTCGACGACGGAGACCGTAAGCCTGACGGACATTGATCATGCGATAAAGCTCGTAATGGAACTGATAGAGGAATTGTGCAGAAGGAGATGATCGTTGAAGTGATGCCCGCTTTGACCGAAGAGAAATCTGCGACGTCGTTGGACTTCGCCAAAAAGATGATGACTGATCTCGTATTGGCTAGAAGCAGCAATCTCGATGATAAGACACAGATCATCAATATTGTTAAAGAGTTTCTTGAGGAGTTAGCGTTCAAGTGCAGAATGATTAATAGTTCAGATTCTCCGGCACTGATTGCAACAAAAGATGAGACAGGTCTGCTACTTTCAGGGCATCTTGATACTGTTCCCATAGGAGATGGTTGGTCTCACGCTCAAGGGGAGATACAGGGAACAGCATTTTATGGCCGGGGTGCGGCAGATATGAAGGGAGGTTGCACGGCCATGCTAATGACCGCAATAGAATTGACTGATAAAGAGATGCCATTGTCGCTTGCATTCACGACAGATGAAGAAACGACGATGAGGGGCGCGGAAGCCATCGCGTCCGATCCGATCATAAGGAACGCGGATGCGATAATAATATGCGAACCGACGGATTTGGACATCGGCGTCCGCGAGAAAGGGCTTATTCAAATTGGATTGTCGACAACAGGGAAATCCTCACATGCCGCAATGCCCCAGGAAGGAAAAAATGCGATACATTCAATGCTGTTCGTCATCGACCAGTTCAAGGATCTGATGATGACAAAGGGGGACCCAATGGATTCGATGACCTTGAACGTCGATGTCATAAGAGGCGGAAACAAAGTGAATGTCCTTCCTGATCGCTGCGAGGCGGAGTTGGACGTGAGGACACCTGCAACGATGTCTCCTGAGGAGGCTCTCAGATTGATCAGAGATCGAACGAAGGGCCTTGAGTTCGATCTCAGAATCATCAACAAATTGGACCCGATAATCGTTTCCGAAGAAAGCAAAATTGTGAAGGCCGTGATGTCGATTCGCAGAGAGGCCGCTTTGAGCAGTATAGCCTATGCCAGCGAAATGATCATGTACATCAGGCAAAATGCAAACGTGATTGCATTAGGCCCGGGCGACCCGAGGCAAGCCCACGTCCCCGACGAGCACATCGACCTCAATGAAATTGTTGAGGCCTGCCGACTATATTCGACCTTGTGCCAGAAGATGCGCGAGCGCCCCTTCTAATTATAATTTATTAAGAGCCAGTCGATACGCCAGATTTTTTTCCGCTTCTTATCAAGGGCAATGCCTAGCCATAAATCATTATATACAACATCGTGTATTGCGCAAAATCAAGGCAAGTAATAACTGGCCAGATTCAGGAGACTCTGGAGATAGATAGACATGGAAGAACTGCTTTGCAACATCGAGTTTCTGAAGAGCGATGCTACCTACCTTGCCCGTGTTCAGAGCGAGATCGGAGGCTTGAGGGAGTACAGGAGTTCAAGCCTAGAGGAGATTCTGGAGCAGGTCATTATCGATCTTCAGGAAGAATTCGAATCGGCTCAGCTGTGATTCAATCCGATTATTTGTGTCATTATTTGATTGATGATACGGCCCGACGCATGCATTATAACAGCATCTGCATATCTACTCCTTGAGACACATTTATCGAATCATTCCACAGGAGGGGAAACGCATTGAAAGGGGAAGAGAAGGCTGATTATGAGCAGGTCATGTCCAAATATTATGGAGATGACCAGGTCAAGAGCATAATTCAATTGAAAGTTGAGACCAAGGAAGCAGACATCATAGCCGAGAAGGTGGCAAACCTTCCCGAAATCCAGGACCTATTCTTGGTCACAGGAGATGCTGATCTCATAGCGAAGGTAAGCTTCGAGAATTACGGGCTTCTAAAAAGATTCATAGTGGAAAAGCTATCGAAAATCGATGGCGTTAGGGATACGAAGACCCTGATGATCGTGACAACTTTCAAAGAGGACGGGAAATTAAAAGCTAATGAGGAAAAGAGCTAATAGGCTGCATCTATATCGGCCCAATCGAAAGATGAGAGGAATCCAAACGGTACTGGTAGAAGGTGAAGCTCATGGAATCAGAGACCAGACTAAAGCAGGTAATGGAGATTCTAGACCAGCTATCCGAGGATACCTCGGTACCCCGCAACATTAGACGAGGAGCGACAGATTCTAAGGAGAGACTTCTAAGAGAAAGCGACGCTCTCGATGTCAGGTGCGCCAGCGCGATATTCATTCTCGACGAGCTTGCGAACGATCCTAACATACCCATCCATGCAAGAACGCTGATATGGAACATCATCAGCCAGCTTGAGACGATCAAGTGAGCGGCATTACTCTCTGCGACAAAATTCTGCTAAACTATAATAGCGTGCTCTTTGTTTCACTCATCCGCGCTCTTTGCGGATGTAGTCTAGCGGTTAGGACTGAGGCTTCCCAAGCCTCAAGCTCGGGTTCGAATCCCGGCATCCGCACTCTCATAAAATCGACATCATAGCCTGGCGTGAGCGTCCTTCTCGATCTCCTTCCTGAGCATCCTCGAATGATGATGGAAATGTCCATGACTCCCAATCTTGTTGAGGAGGTCGACATGGCGGTCTTCGAGGTTCATTCTCTTTGATTTTGAGAGGCGTGTCTTCTTGATAGGCATCGGAAGCCTATCGAAAATGCCTGTTGTGCACACATCAAACCAGATCGCAGCCCTCCTGACAAGATATATGCTATAGGCAAGGTACAGGAATGGGATTATCATGCTGGCTGGCCAGTAGATCTTCCATACTACTGCGACGAGATATATCGTGAAGACCGCTCCCGCTATCAGCCCGGAGACCATTTGAGTGACAGGATGTTTCAGCGTCGATTCGGCGAGCCCCAAATTTGCATAATTAACATGCCTTACTATCGCCATGATTTCTCTGCGTGCATACACCGAGAATAGCACGGCGACTAGCGCACCAATCCCTACGCATATCCAGAAATAGATACCTTCCGTGAGAAGGATAGCCATTACTGTCACGAAGAGCACTATCAATGCCATCCCAGTCTTCTTCGCCTTCTTAAAGAGTGGGAGAGACATCGGCAGTATTGCTTTACTAAGGGTCCTGGATATTAGCGACCCACTGAACTTGAACGAACGCGGCATGATCCTTGATAGAGCTGAGGCTATCTTGGCCGACCTGTGCATCATAATCGGCGTGAGTGCGCTCATGACGAAGCAGAAAGCCCCGGCAAACGGAAGAAGTTCCGCCCCTTTCGTCGCGATCTTTACATTGCTTCCGACAGAAGCATAAAGTATCGATTCTTCAGCTCGGCCAGCAATGGTCGTTCCCACTGCCGTTGCGGCGCGGGGCGAATAACCCATGAAATAGGTGAGCAGGGAACCGAAAATGACATCGCTCATCAAAATGAGAGGCACTGCCAAGAGAAGAAGTGGAATTATTACCGGGAAGTATGCGGGGTCTATTAGCATCCCGAATGAGATGAAGAATATTGCCACGAATGTGTCCTTCAAGGAGACCAGCTTCGTCTCCAGCCTCTCTGCAAGCCTACTCTCGGCGAATAGCATGCCGACGAAGAAGGCACCGATGATCGGAGGGACAAAACAGAGCTCTGCAAGAGCTGCGGAAAGGAAGAGGACCCCCAATGCGAACAATATGAAAAGCTCATCGCTTTTGATTTTCTCGAAATATGGTAGGATCTTTGGGACGATCAATATGGCAATCGAGATGAAGAATGCATAGAAGATCAGGATACCTATTGCCATCTGCCAGATATTCTCCGGTTGCTGCGACCCCGTCGTTACGAGACCCGACCCGACGGTTAGGATTATCATGGCGACGAATGTTCCTATGACCTCGAATGCGAGGATCAGCTCGGTCTCAGGGTTGTTCATCCTTTTCATGTCGAGGAGGGCTTTCGCGGCAATGGCGGTGCTGTTCATCGCCATCACCCCCGCGAGGAAGAAAGTATCAATCAGCGGCCAGTTGAATAGATTACCTACCAGGAAGCCTAAGAACATGTTCATAGAAATGTTGATGAACGCCAGTATGAAGGCAGGGGTCCTTGTCTTCATTAGCCTGCTGAAAGAAAACTCGAGCCCGACGAAGAACAGCAATAGAATTAGACCTATCTTCGACATTGCTGATATGAGACCAGTATCGGTAATGAGCCCGTTGTACTCGAGCCCGAACACCGAGAAGTGCATGAAGGGGCCTATCAGCACTCCTACGAACACGTAGCCAATCATCACGGACTGATTCAATTTCCCTGCAAGAGTTGCGCCGATGAACGCGAGGAGCATTATAGCTCCTAGCTGGAACATCAGCTCTCCTTCGCTGATCATTCTCAATCACGGTGTTAGAGTTTGGAGCATTTTCGGATGCCCTAGGCGACTAGCATCCCATCCAGCGGGACTATTGCCCTCTCAAATAGATAAACCTTCTTAGAAGTGCGCGATTCGGAAAAGATGTCGTTCTGATATTGAATCATAGCGATGTTGACGAAGGTACCAAGAATATGAGCAAGATGTAAATCAGATAGAAAATTCCCGAGATTAGAAGGCTCTTGTAAGTGAGTTTCTTGAAAATGCTAATCTCCGCATAGATAAGGAATATCGCACCTATCGCGAAGAACATGCTCAATAGGTTGATTGGTGCCATGACCCAATCCGTGAAAATTATCCCGATGCTTACAGGGATACTGCTTTGGAAGACCATTGCTCCAGTTATGTTCCCCAGAGCCAATGTGTCCTTTCCTCTCCAATACCACAGAACGCTGTTGAATTTTTCGGGAAGCTCTGTTGCGACCGGGGCGATGAGGAAGGCGAGTATTACAGTCGAAATTCCGAGCTCTGTTGAGATAAGCTCTATCCCGCTGACGAATATCTTTGCGCCTACAATGATCATGCCCAACGATGCAAGAACTTGAACTGAAACGATGCCCAATGATGGGGATTTGTTTTGTAGACGCGGAAATGGTCTGAAGAAGTGAAGGCATTCGGGCGTGTCGCATTTTTTTGAAGTATCTCTGATCATTTTTCTGACGTATATTGCATATAATATGAGCAATACGACGGCAAGAGAATATCTTAGGACGTGGCTGAGGGGCGAGTCGCCCCATAGGAACAGCGCCGCAGCAACTGCAATTGAATAGGCCAGCAGGAAACTCCAGATGTCCAATGAAACATGACCTCTATCAACTCTCAGCTCAGGGCTTCTCTTGCCTTTCTTGTATGAGAGATATACGGCAATTCCGCCGACGAACATCGCAAGGGTCGCGAGCATGAACGGGGCGCCGAGTATCGCGCCTGTCGCTATCTGCTCGCCGGCACCGTTCGTGGCGAACACGATGGCGACAATCGGGACTGTGGTCTCGGGCAAGGCTGTCCCGACAGCAGCAAGCACACTTCCTGTCGCGGACTCTGCCAAGCCGAGCTTCAAGCCCATCCATTCGATGCCGTTTGTGAAGAGTTCGCATCCTATTAAAATAACAAAAAGAGGAATCAGCAGAGTCAGTAGGTCTATGACTTGCATTTTGCAATCCCTTGTAGAACATCTGAGCAAATAACAACGATAAAATGGTTGCCACACAACGCAAGCTAAACGACAGAAATCCTCGACGAAATATCGATTTGAAGAAATTGTGTTCGAAATTGAGTCGGAAATAGCATTATTCTATTGATACTGGTTGCAGAATTGTGGCAATTCGAACAAAATCGGGTCTGGACTGTCGGATTTCTTCCAACGAGCATCCCGAAAAGCACTTATCGAATGAAGATATTATTGCCCCGGTTGTTTGTCATGCCATCGCATGGCAGAATCCCATTGAGGACTGTCCAAAAGGAGGACAGGACAATTAATGGCTCGATCAAATCTATCAGCAATTAGTTATTCGAAAAGGATTCTACAATGAATGAGAGGGGACACGAGATGATTAATGAGACAAATTATGGAATTGCAAAAAAGGAAAGCAGGCCTGATTTCCGGTTGATGGGGCGGAGAATCCTGGCAATGAGCATACTTGTTATGATGCTCATAATGGCTTTCCAGGCAGTCTTGCCGAAGGTGGCAGCGCAGCAACAGGAAAGAGTCTTAACGATTGCCATGGGCGAACCGATAGACAGTGCAAATCCGTTCGTTGGAATAACCGATAACGCGTACATTTTCTTCGGATTGGTATATGACTATCTGATGTCGCCTGATGAGGACTTAATAAATAGGCCTAACATCGCGGAGAGTTGGTATTACATGGATGGTCCGACCGCCGCAACCACCGGGAGCAATTTCGCGTTGCTGGACCACAATCAGACGCCTGATGACTGGCCGTTGGGATCGATCTGGCAGTACAACATATCACATGATATCTTCTGGAGCGACGGTGTAGATCTGACGGCGGACGACGTCAAATGGACAATGGAGATACAAACAGGAGCGAATTTCAACACGTATTGGGCCTATCAGCCGTATACCAGATGGATGAACTACATTGAGAAGGTGGACGAATATACGGTCCGAATATTCTATGCCGACTTCGACACCGAGCAGCCATTCCCGGTCGCTTTCGGGGGTAACCTCTATATTCCAATCATGCCGAGGCACGCATTTGAAGGAAAAGCTTCATCATTCCTCGGACAGGAATGGAGTGGCATTCCAGCCATTGGCAGTGGGGCATTCAGAGGATCTGCAAACCTAGAGGCTGAGCTGATCGCCAAAGAGAGCGTCAACATGGTCAGGAATGATTTCTATGACTTTGTCGACCCGGCGGATGACGAAAGAAAAGGCCTCGGGGGGAAATATAACAGGACCGTTGAAATTGACAGGTTGGTAATGAAGTTCTTCTCAGAGGAATCTACACTTTCTCTCTCAGTAAGAACTGGGGACACCGATACCGGAGAAATCCAGGCCGGCACTTATTTGACATGGATTGACGACCCGAACCTCCCTGCAGCAGTGAGCACTCAGGTTCTGCTAAGCCCGACCGCATATTCAAAGCAGGTCGTTCTCAATGATTATGCCGATGCTGCTGGTGAGCTAAATCCGTTGAGGCTTGATCCCGCAGTCCAGCGGGCGGTAGCCCTTGCGACGAATAAGACGCATATCAAGAACGCGATCTACAAAGAACTCGCAGATCCTGGCTATGGCTTAATTTCGCCTGTATGGCCAGAATGGTATTGGGAGCCTGACAACTCGCCTTCGACATTTGATGTCTATAACGAAACAGGTGTGTCAATCTATAACTACACAAAGCCTCAGATCAATGTGATGGATTACGACATTGTCACAGCCAATGAGATACTGAATGCTGCAGGATACGTTTGGCAGAACTCATCCGGAAAGACAGTGAGAGTCGCCGGTGATCTGGCAGCAAAGAGAATGAAGGCAATGTTCGACACCGACCCCGGGAGCATCTTAGGAAAGGAGCTGGTTTTCGAGCAGGTCGTCGAACAGGAGGTCTTTGAGGACCGGCAGGTAGGAGATTTCTTGGTCTCTGAGTGGGAGAAGATAGGAGTTTGGATACAATCCGGCCAAGGCGGTCATACGATCTCCCTGGTCAACTCGGCCACTTGGAACCTGTTAATCTACAGCTACACATACAACACAATGCAGACCTACTGGAGCGGAGACATTGACCCGAACTACCTGACATATGTCGCAAGCAGCTTCTCCCTATGGGGATGGAACGAGTTCGGGACGACGGTCGAGGAATACGACAACTACTACCTCAATCAGGCCAGGACCTTCGATTATGATGAAAGAAAGTACTGGGTAGACAAGTGCTCCGAGTGGATGTATCTCTCTGGCAGCGTCATTACTACGGTGTATCCCAAAATCTGCTTCGCAATAAACAATGAGTCTTGGGAAGGCTGGGGCGACTGGATCGCGCATCCCGGCATGACAATGGACGCATTCTGGACCGAGAATCCGCTCTGGTGGAAACTCCAATACAAGGAGCAGGAAGTTCAGCCCTTCCCAGTTGAAGCTTTGATTGCAGGGATTGGAGTCGTCGCAGTGATTGTCGCGGTTACCGCCGTGATAATGTTGCGCAAAAAGAAGAAAATCCAGTCAATGCTCGAAGAAGAAGAGGAAGGAGAAGAGGATCTCGAAGAGGAAGAATAAGGGTCAAAGAAACCTCACAACGTGATGAAAGAAGAGGGGGCGATTTTGCTCCCCCTTCCGAATTATATTTTCGATTTTTTGATTGTTTTCGTTATTTTGTCATCCCTTTATCCTTGGATATCGAACATAGATTCCTGCACCTACCTTGACTACTGGATGCAAAAAAATTCAAAGATAACTCTTTTATACAAAAGCAATAATGTCCCTTTATCAATCGGGGGTCCAGATGACTTTGTCTACCTTTGGAGTCGGATCTGAAACAAAGCGTTGCTTGAAGACCTTCGAATTTTTACGCGCGACCTGAGGAGGAGTGTACAAAGCATGGCAAGATCGATGAGGGGATATTTCCTTAGAAAGGTGATCTATCTCGGCATTACGGTCCTTCTCATCATGACTTTCAACTTCTTCCTCTTCAGAATCATGCCCGGTGACCCTATCCGTTTGCTTTTCCCGAGGGGTGCTGACCCTGATACCCTAGAACTCTGGCGTGGCCTGCTCGGTCTAGACAAGCCCATATGGGAACAATATTTCAATTACATCATAGGCACTTTCACGGGAGACTGGGGGATCAGCTTCGGTTTCGCCAAGAGGGAGCCGATCTTCGACATCCTTCCGCCTTTCATAACAAAGACTCTGTTCCTTTCTGGTGTTGGCACTGTGCTTGCAGTCTTCCTCGGCGTCATATACGGTCGTGAAGCTGCCTGGAGAAAGGGCAAGATATTCGACAAGGTCGCGACCACAACGGCGGTCGTTCTCTACTCAGTCCCGACTTTTCTGTTCGCACTTTTCTACATCATGATATTCGCGTTTATAATTCCGACATGGCCATTCCAGGGAGCCACTAGCCCTAGCTATTTATTCGATAGCATGAATATTTTCGAGCAGATAATTGATGTCGCTCAACATGCGTTCCTGCCTGTCATGTCCCTCATTCTCGAAAGCCTTGCAGGATTCGCCTTAATTGTAAGGAGCAGCCTCATCGATGTCCTGACAGAAGACTACATATTGACGGCTGAGGCGAAGGGGCTGGAAGAGAGAGATATCCTGAAGAAGCATGCGATGCCGAACGCATTGCTGCCTGTTGTCGCAGTCATCGCCCTCAACGTCGGTTGGATCATGGGCGGAACCGTCATGATTGAGTATATTTTCACTTACAAGGGATTGGGATACTTGACATGGGAGGCAATCCTGTATTACGATTTCCCCCTGCTTCAAGCAGTTTTCTTCCTTGAAATTGTCGCAGTCCTTGCTGCAAACTTCATCGCTGACATACTGAACTTCTACCTTGACCCGAGGGTGAAAATCTGAGGTGAACAGGATGGTCAAGAGCACTAAAATCGAACAGTCAAAAGTATTGAAATTCCTTATTATAATAGCCTGCTTCTTCCTTCTTGTCGGAATAGCCGAGGCGTTCAACTGGGGACTCACTACTTCAAATATGGAATACACTGGAGCGTTTCTTGTCGGTTTCGCAGCGATTCTTATGGCTGCTGCATTCCTTAAATTCATCAAAGAAAGCGCGAGCCAAAGGATGGTCGCTCTTATACTCCTCATCGTGACAGTTGTTACAGTGACTCTCCCGCTTGCGATTCTTGGACTCCTCGCACCTGGATCTGTGAGAGAGCTGGAATTCAATGTTGTAACTATGATGATGGATGGGATAGTCATCGCACTTGTTGGCTACGTATTCCTGATCCTCATGTTTGTCTCAATTTCCGACCTCATTGGCAAATCCCGCGTTCATGGGATAGAGAAATTGATGGGTCCGGCAAGAGCCGAGAAGGTAAGATTGGCCAATGACCGGCTGAAAAAAATCTGGAAGCAATACTCGACCAACAGGGCCGGAGTATTCGCATTAATTGTGCTGATAATAATCACAACAATTGCAGTCATCGGTCCATTTCTCGCACCTGAGGAACCGCTACAACCGAAGATACCCGAAAGCCTCACGCCGCAACCCCCGTCCGACAGGCATTGGTTCGGTACGGACTCTGAGGACAAGGATGTGTGGTCACAGTTCCTATATGGTGCAAAGACTTCGCTTATTGTCGGAATTTTAGCCGGTCTAATATCGCTTATCATAGGTACGGTCATCGGGCTTGTCGCCGGATATTTCGGAAGGGTCTGGGACGAGGTGCTGATGAGATTGACGGACTTCTTCCTTGTTATCCCCTGGTTCCCTCTGATGATCGTGCTTGTCGCCATACTTGGCAGAAGCCTTTGGATCGTTATCTTCGTCATCGGTATTGTCTCATGGTCCCCGACCGCCAGAGTTGTCAGGGCGTCTGTGCTATCGATCAAGGAGAAGATGTACATCGAGAGATCTAGAGCACTCGGCGCAAAGACATCCCACATCATAAGGAGACACATTTTCCCGAACGTCTTCCCGCTGATTGTCGCGACAAGCATATTGCTCGTAGCAGAGGCGATATTCTCTGAGGCTTTCCTGGCTTTCTTCGGTCTCGGAGACCCGAATGTCGTCGGCTGGGGTTGGATGCTCGAGAGAGCGCATGATCAATCGGCCATGCTCAACTTATGGTGGTGGTGGATATTGCCTCCGGCGGTTGGCATCATTGTGCTGATCATGAGCTTCTATCTCGTCGGAGATACCCTAGACGAGATCCTGAACCCCAGGTTAAAGAGAAGATAATCAATAGCGTTCTGCCTGATTTCGAGTCATCGAGCATACATCATGCGAATTTCTTTCTGTGTAGCCTAGGGGGTCGGAATTGACGATCGAAATAGATGGAGGATACGGAGAGGGCGGCGGCCAGATAGTGAGAACCGCTATTGCGATGAGCTGTGCGCTCAGACAGGATGTCTCTATTTCGAACATTAGAAAGGGCAGAAGGCAGCCCGGACTCAGACCGCAGCATCTTGCCGGAATAAGTCTGGCTGCTGAGATGACGGATGCGGTTATGAAAGGATTGGAGGTCGAGTCCACCGATCTCGAATTCCGGCCAAAAACCAACACGGGCGGAAAATACGAAATCGACATCGGCACGGCGGGAAGCGTCTCCCTTGTCATACAGACATGTCTCCTGCCCGCGCTTTTCTCCAACGGCTCAACGGAGCTGATAATCCATGGCGGCACAGATGTCCCTTGGTCCCCTCCGATCGATTATCTGGATCGTGTTTTCCTCCCTATACTCAGAAAGATGGGAGTGAACGCCGAGCTGTTCGTCGAGCAAAGAGGTTTCTATCCCTCAGGCGGAGGAATCATCAGGCTGGAAATATCGCCGAGCAGAGAATTGAGAGGTTTAGAGCTGACTGCCAGAGGAAAAATGAAGGAGATATCCGGCTCAATAGTTTCCAGGAATCTGCCCGAGCACGTATGCGAGAGAATGAAGAATGCTGCGGTAAAGAGCCTTGCGGATTTCCCGGCGCCGAAGATATCCATCGATTCTGGGAGGGGACCGAGCACAGGGGCGGTTATCTCTCTCGCGGCAATCTATGAGAAAACAATACTCGGATCAAACGCCCTTGGCGAAAAGGGTGTTCCTGCCGAGAGAGTGGGTGAGATCGCCTCGGAGGGGCTGAAGGAGGAGATGATCTCCGAGGCCACTTTGGATATCCATGCCACCGATCAGATTATTCCGTTCTTGTATCTTGGAAGGGGCAGATCGGAGTTCAGAACTACTGAGCTCTCGCTTCATGCAAGGACGAACATCTGGGTCATGGACCATTTCATCAAAAGGAACAAGGAGATTTCTGAGACCGGGCAATCTACGAGAATGATAATCTCATAAGGAAATGACCGCCACCGCTTCATCCGTACATGCTCGGCTTAGCTGAAGGTCTCTGGGTCTTTGGCAAAGCCTGCGCCTGAACCTCTCTAAGCCTTGCCTCGATCCGCTGTGCTTCCTCGAAGAGCGGCTTGGCATCCAAGTCTATCCCGAGGATAAGGTCATCTATCGCCTCGAGAACCAGTGCCGCGGCTCCAGCGTCTGGAAAATCCGGATGCGCTTCCGCGAGTAGCGTGATAACATCGA
>JAOUEZ010000176.1 GCA_029858465.1 Thermoplasmata archaeon
CGGGAGGAACCTCGGTCAGACCCGCATCCGTAATCTTCTCTGTGATGAGATGCGCACTGTTCGCCTTTCTATTGATATCCTCCAGCTCGGCGAGATCCTTCACCTTCAGTACGACCTTTCTCTGCCCCTCTGACAGCCATGAGGAGAACAGCCTCTTCCTCGATCCTTTCGCCTTAAGCGCGCATGATACCGATGCATGCGCCACCTGCGCCGCAAGCTTGCCCGGAGAGAGTCTAAGGTCATCTCTTATGACTATCACGATCTTGTATTCCATCTCTTTTGACACCTGCTTCGGTCTCAAGATTCTCCCTCCTTTTCCTTCTCGGCGAGGATCCTGTCTATCTCCTTGTTCAGGGCCACTATCTCCTTCTTGATCTTCGGTATCCTGACGGATGCCTCCTCCTTGAGCATATCGTCGGACTGGTATTCCTCGCTCTCCATGAAGGCGAGCTTCTCCTGGAGCTTCCTCTTCTTCTCCATGTACCTGTGGAGCTCATCCGACACCTCCTGCTGGGAGGCGAGCGACGGCTTGATCAGGGCCATCAGGTGATCTCTGAGGCCTCCGAGCATCCATGCTATGATTCCCAGAGAGACCGTCAACACCCCCATCACAAGCCACAGGTTCAGGGACATGGTGGCTGGGCTGTCTCCGAGCGCGTCAAGCTGGTCGAGGATTATCACTATCATGATCGAGATGAATATGCTCAGCGCGATCCCCAAAGCGGCTTTGAATAGGAGATCGAAATCGCTGCTCAGCTGTCCACGCTTCGGGAAAATTATCAGCACTAGGAAGAAGCCAGGAAGGAAGAATATCAGAATCAACGCGAGAATGCCTATCAGGATATCTATCATCGGATTTCGTACTGGGATAGAGGAATCAGGATTAAGCTTTTGTCAGCGGCGAATGGCATTTTTATAATGGACGACATTCTTCTGCCCGACAAGGAGCAACGATTTGGTATTCATGTTCGAGATGAAGGATCGAGACGGGTTGGCGAGGATATGCAATCTTGAGCTCAACGGGAAGGCGCTTGAGACCCCGGCGCTGCTTCCAGTTGTGAACCCGAAATCGTATACTATCGCTCCTCGGCGGCTGAAAGAGGAGTTCAAATTCAATGCACTGATAACGAATTCCTACATAATCTCAAAAGACCAGGAACTGAGGAGACGAGCTCTCGAAGAGGGCGTCCATCGATTGCTAGACTACAATGGAATAATAATGACGGACAGCGGGACATTCCAGCAACATGTGTATGGAGAGCTCGGCTTGGATTCCTCGGAGGTCGTCTCGTTCCAAAGAGATATCCGCTCCGATATTGGCACAATCTTGGACGTTTTCTCGGAGCCGGACTTCTCCAAGGAGAAAGCAGAGGACGCGGTGAGGGTGACCGTTGACCGCGCGAAGGCTGCAGTGAGCATCAGAGGCGAGATGTGGTTGGCTGGTCCGATCCAGGGCTCGTTACACGAGGAGTTGAGGACTAAATGCGCGATGGAAATGTCCGCGCTTGACATCCAACTCCACCCCATCGGCGGCGTCGTACCTCTGATGGAGAACTACAAGTTCGTTGATCTTGCCGGCGTCATCATCGCGTCAAAAAAAGGGCTTAACCCATCAAGGCCAGTACATCTTTTCGGCGCGGGACATCCGATGATTTTCCCGTTAGCAGTGCTGCTTGGATGTGACATGTTCGATTCCGCCTCATATGCAAAATATGCTCGAGACGGCAGGATGATGTTTGCGGATGGTACGATGGCGCTCGACGGGATGACGGAATTCTGGTGCCAATGCCCTGTCTGCTCTACGCATACTCCTGAGGAGTTGAAGTCGATGGAGGAGGAGGAACGGACAACGCTTCTGGCGGAACACAATCTCCACGAGTGCCAATCGCAGATCAGGAGAGTGAAATCCGCGATTAGGGATGGGACAATCTGGGAGCTTGCAGAAAAAAGCTGCAGGTCCCATCCTCGCCTCTTGGATGCTCTGAGAACATTGCACCGACACAACGATTTTCTTGAAAGATTCGAACCGCTGAGCAGGGTCGGCGCACTGATGTTCACAGGTTCTGAGAGCTATCATAGGCCTGCGATTTGGCGGTACCAGAAACGGTTCTTCGAGAGATATTCGCATCCGTCATGCGAGGTCATGATAGGGCTCCCGGAATCAAGGCGACCGTACTCGCGAACCTATTCAGACCTTATCAGAAAGACGGATGCTCATCTTGTCGTTCTTTCGTCGATAGGCCCTGTTCCGATGGAGCTCGACGAGATTTACCCTGTCTCACAAATATTCCTGCCCGAGCGTGACGATGAGTCCTACTCATCGGAAAGACAGAGGATCATGGAAAGATTCTCGCACGACCAGAGATACGGGCTGGCTGTCATCTGGGAAGGGGAAGAGACCTTGGAATTTCTGAGCAAAATGAGAACGAGGGTCGACAGGCCTTTTGACATCGATCGTGCCAGAGTCGTGGCAGTCCTCATGATGCAATTCGGTCCAAAGGCTGTAAAGGCCGTTGAAAATCAAAGGCTCGATTATGTAAAATCGAAGACGGTCGGCAGGATAAGGAATGTACTCGTGAATGGCGTCCATTCATTTTCCATCAGGGCGGCGGATGGCTATTTCTCGCTGACAGACGAGGGCGCGAGATTGCTGCACTCAGTTTTGCCTCAGCCGAGCTATCGTGTCACTGTTCACACGGACGCGGTCCCTTTCATCAAGAAAGGGTCAAATGTGTTCTCGAAATTCGTCCTGGCCACAGATGATGAACTGAGGCCGGGAGACAGCACGTTGATAGTCGACAAGGATGACAACCTGGTCGGCCATGGAAGATGCCTGATGAACGGAGAGGAGATGCTCGCCTTCAAAAGGGGAATTGCGGTTAAGACGAGAAGCGGATTCCCGGATGACAGCGAGTGAGTCATTTCGATCTTTTTGCCCGCAGCATCTTGTCAGCCAGCGAGATGCATGACAGAAAATCTTCGGCAGTATGAAGAAGCCCTCCGAGGGTATCAGAATTTGCGAGGCAGATCAGCTTTTTCCCCTGGATTGTCGT
>JAOUEZ010000177.1 GCA_029858465.1 Thermoplasmata archaeon
CAACAGCGAACTACCACCTCGGAGCATGGGAGGACGAGAGCAACAATGTCTGGAGTGGTGCTTGGGGCATTGAGGCCCAGCACATGGACTGGGCTGGAAATGTACCTCCGCCACCTGCTCCCGGACATGCGAGCTACCCTTCGCCATACAACAAATACGATCCTGACCAGACCGACGTCGTGAGGGATGCATTTGTACCTTGGACGACCACATTCGCCGGTCCTAAGGTGAGCTATTGGATTGCGCCTCTGGAGATGGACCTGATCGATTATGAGTCCATCATCGTCAAGCTTCCGACGACCGATGTGCTCGGAATAAAGCCCGGAAAAGGCTCGAGCAACCTTCTTGATGCGGCGAAATATACCGAGCTGACGAACAACCTCTACTGGGGCCGGATGGCGTTGTCCGCCGCGAACTACGCTGATTCGCAAATAGCGAGCGGATACAACCCGGCCACGAAGACGCTATCACTCGTAGGGCCGATAGACTTCGCGAACAGCACGAGCCAGGGCACGGGCATACTCGATTACGGTATCCCGTCATTGCTCTTCGATGTGCAGATGGTGACGAGCTATGATGTGCAGGTTACTGGCGCACATATGACCACTGTTGCAGATACGGTGACTGTGACCGCGAAGAACGGAACCGGAGCAACTGTCACAGGCTGGAATGGAACGGTCTATCTGTCCTGTACAGATCCTGGTGCACTACTCGGCTCAGCAAGCCACCCATATGTACCCGCCTCTGACAACGGCGTCTGGAGCACGACTGTCACATGGGCAAATGCAGGCATACAATATGTGAATGCAAGTGACATGTGGTTCAGCCCGACAAATGTGCCTGAGCCAGTCGTGGGATTATCCGGACCAATACCCGTGAACGTGATTCCTGAGTTTGGAACATTGATGGTGCCAATAATCGGCGCCTTTGCAATATTCCTTGTATTCAGGCTTAGGAAGAGGCGCGAGGAAGACGAATAAGCGGTCGATATGAATTCAAACCCTTTCCCAAACTTTCCTTATTCTTTTGATTTTTCAAAATAAATAGATCAGCTCAAGCTTTTCGGCAATCGTATCAGGAGGGTGTCGTTCCTCCTGTCGCTGATACTCATTGGACAATCAGATGGCGGTCAGTCCGCCATCCACCGACAGCAGCGCGCCTGTCATGAAGCTTGAGTCTTCGGATGCAAGGAAGAGTATTGCCTTTGCCGCCTCTTCAGGTTTGCCGAGCCTCCCCATCGGATGGCAATCAGCAACCGTCTTCCAATATTTCGGGATTGGGATGCATCTTGTCTTTGCCTCCTGCTCGAACATAGGAGTCTCTATCTCCCCGAAGCAGACGGCATTTACTCGTATGCTACATTTCGCATAATCCAGCGCCATAGCCTTTGTCAACAGTCCCACTGCGCCTTTTGATGCGCAATATGCCGGGTCCCCATAATCAGCCACGATCGCGTTGCACGAGGCGTTGTTCACTATCGCCCCCTTGCCCTGCTTCTTCATGATCGGTATTACGTGCTTGGAGCACAGGAAAATCCCCTTGACATTTATCCCCATTATCCTGTCCCATTCCTCGACGGTCAAATCTTCGACGGTCTTCTCGATGAGGATGCCGGCGTTGTTGACCAGGATGTCTATCCTCTTGTACTTCTTCAAGGTCTCCTGGACCATTTTCTTGACATCCGATTCCTTAGAAACATCGCCTTTTATGAAGATGGCTTCGTGTCCCTTTTTTCGAATCTTACTCAGAGCGTCTTTTCCGTTCTTCTCAGATATATCAGATATCGCAACCTTCGCCCCTTCATCCAGGAACAGCATTGTGGTCGCCAAGCCTATCCCGGAGCCTCCGCCCGTTATCAGAGCCACCTTGTTTTTTAGCTTCATTTGATGCACCTCTCGAAAGAATAATCTGTCTGATTTTGATCAATGCAGTATTTCCCTGGCCTTCTTGTTGTTATTTGTGACGAGGCCCACGCTCGAAGTCTTGCGCCCCTTGGAAAGGATATGGATGGATTCGATGTTGATCCCCGACTTCGACAATCTCTTCGCTACTTTGGCGAGTTCTCCGGGGCGGTCCTCTAATTCGAGGACAATGAGTTCATTCTCCACGAATTTCAAGTTGACCTTTGAAAGGGCCGTCCTCGTCGATTGCTCATCATCCGTCACAATCCTGATCAAGGGATTCTCGCATCTCTCGCTGGCGATGGCCATAATGTTGATGCCACTTGCGGCAAGCGCCTCGGTGACTTTTGCCAATTCGCCAGGTCGGTTATTTATTAAAATCTCGAACTGCTTCAGAAGTCCTGCCCCCTGAATCTCATGGACAATAATCCAAATGTAGCGTCGAGATAAAAGCCTTGGCATCTCCCGTTTGAAGTTTTTCCGAACAAATTATAATGCCCAGAGATGCCTTCCGGTGGATGTAAAGTGACGCCATGAAGATATTGCTGATTCACGCAGATCGGTTCGAATATTCTTTGAAAGATAAGACGAAAATGGCCGAGGAGTGGGAGGGAGAAAAATCGAAATCCTTCGACGAGGTACTTGTCGTCTTCACCACAGTGGAGAAAAGGGATGGTGACATTGGTGCGATCGGTCAACAGGCCGCCGACGAGATAGCAGGGGTCGCGGAATCTGTCAAAGCACAGCGAGTCGTCGTATATCCGTATGCACATTTGTCGCCCAATCTCTCCGATCCCGAGCAGGCTGTAGCCGTTCTGAAATCTGTGGAACAGAAGCTCAAGGCCAAAGGCATTGAGACGCATCGCGCGGCATTCGGCTGGTACAAGGGATTCAAGATAAGCTGCAAAGGACACCCTCTCTCGGAACTGTCCCGCGAGATCATCGTCGCTCCTTCGGATAAACGAGCCGCGCTCGGTGAGGGATCGTACGCCGTCATGATGCCCGATGGATCCATTGTCCAGATAGATGATTTCTCCGATAAAGAGAGCGATTTCGGCATAGTCGTCGCCAAAGAGGCATCGAAGCAGGATCTCGGCGAGAGAGGCGAGCCCGAATATTTCCGCCTATGCCGGA
>JAOUEZ010000020.1 GCA_029858465.1 Thermoplasmata archaeon
TTCGCCGGAGGAGATCAGGAAGATGTCAGCGACGAAGATTATAACCGCGGACACATACGACGACGACGGCTTCCCAATAGACATGGGTCTGATGGACCCGCACCTCGGGGTCATCGAGCCCGGATTGAGGTGCAAGACATGCGGCAGGAAGGCAGACGAGTGCCCGGGGCATTTCGGACACATAGATCTCGCGATGCCGGTCATTCATGTCGGCTATGTCAAGGAGATCAAGAAGCTCCTTCAGTCAACATGCAGAACATGCGGCAGGCTGTTGCTCACAAAGGAGCAGGCCGAGGATTACACCCGGCAGATGGAGAAGATGGAGGAGCTCGGCGGTGATACTGTCGATGTCGGATTGATCACAAAAGAGACCGCTAAGGATGCTGCATCGAGGACTGTCTGCCCGCACTGCGGAGCCGTGCAGCTCAAGATTACTCTCGATAAGCCCACGACTTTCAGAGAGGAGGGGCACAAGCTGACCCCTAAGGAGGTGAGGGAGCGTTTGGAGCGCATACCCGACGAGGATCTTCCGCCGCTCGGCATAGAGCCGAACGCGGCGCGGCCCGAGTGGATGATATTGACCTCGCTTCCAGTGCCTCCGGTCGCGGTCAGGCCATCGATTACCCTCGAATCGGGAGATCGGTCGGAAGATGACATCACTCACAAGCTCGTGGATGTCCTAAGGATCAACCAGAGGCTCCGGGAGAACAGGGACGCCGGAGCTCCGCAACTGATAGTCGAGGACCTTTGGGAGCTGCTGCAATATCATGTCACGACTTATTTCGACAACCAGACATCAGGCATACCGCCTGCGAGGCACAGATCAGGCAGGCCGTTGAAGACGCTCGTGCAGAGACTGAAGGGGAAGGAGGGCAGATTCAGGTCCAACCTTTCCGGCAAGCGTGTCAACTTTTCCGCAAGGACGGTCATATCTCCCGACCCGCATCTATCGATAAACGAAGTCGGAGTGCCCGAGGAGGCCGCGAGGGAGCTCACAGTACCGGTGCACGTCACCGAATGGAACATCGCTCTTGCGAAAGATCTGGTCACGCGCGGCCCGAGCCCGAAATCTGAGATATACAAGCCGGGCGTGAACTATGTAATAAGGAACGATGGAAGAAGGATAAAGATCACGGATAAGAACGCGGAGTCCGTCGCCGAAGTGCTCGAGCCGGGTTATATTGTCGAGAGGCATCTGACGGACGGCGACATCGTGCTGTTCAACAGACAGCCCTCGTTGCACAGGATGTCCATGATGGCCCATACTGTAAGGGTCATGGACCAGAGGACCTTCAGGTTCAATCTGTCCGTCTGCCCGCCCTACAACGCGGATTTCGACGGCGATGAGATGAACCTCCATGTGCTCCAGAGCGAGGAGGCGCGGGCCGAGGCGAGGATAATCATGAGGGTCCAGGAGCACATCCTTTCGCCCAGATTCGGAGGACCTGTGATCGGAGGCATTCATGACCACATAACAGGGGCGTTCTTTCTCACATACAAGGACGCCAAGTTCGACGAGGAGCAGACCTCGCACATCCTTGCGAAGATATCCCTGCAGAAGCCCCCGCACCCGAATAAATCGGGCGGGAAGTATTGGACAGGGAAACAGCTGTTCAGCACATTGCTCCCTACCGACCTGCACATGACATTCAGGGCGAAAATCTGCCAGGATTGCGAAAAGCATGGAAAGGGTAGATGCAGGCGAGAGAAATGCGAGCATGACGCTTTCGTGGTCATAAGGAAAGGGAAGCTCATCTCAGGGACGATAGATGAGAAGGCGATCGGGGCGTTCAAAGGAAAAATAGTCGACAAGATCGCCAGGGATTACGGTTCCGAGAAGGCAAAGGAGTTCCTTGATTCGGTCACAAAAATGGCGATTGGCTCAATCACCTCGAGAGGTTTCACCACTTCTATCGATGACGAGGACATCCCGACCGATGCGAAGGCGCAGATAGAGGACGTGCTGAGGTCAGCAATGGACAAGGTCAACTCTCTTGTCGAGGCGTACAGGAGAGGAGAGCTCGAGCAGATGCCCGGGAGATCCCTCGAGGAGACCCTCGAGGTTGAAATCATGAAGGTCCTGGGCATGGCAAGAGACCAGGCGGGAGAAATTGCAGGAAGACACCTTGGTCTCGAGAACTCGGCGGTCATAATGGCAAAATGCGGCGCGAGAGGATCGATGCTGAACCTGAGCCAAATGGCGGGTTGCATCGGACAGCAAGCCGTAAGAGGGGAGAGGCTCAGCAGAGGCTATTGGAATAGGACCTTGCCTCATTTCATGAAAGGAGACCTTGGAGCGGAGGCGAGAGGATTCGTCAGATCATCTTACAAGAGCGGGCTGACCCCCACGGAGTTCTTCTTCCACAGCATGGGAGGAAGAGAAGGACTTGTCGATACAGCCGTTAGAACATCGAGATCGGGTTACATGCAGAGGCGTCTCATCAATGCGATGGAGGATCTAAAGGTTGTCCAAGACGGCAGCGTGAGAAACACCGCCGGGGCGATCATACAGTTCTCCTACGGTGAGGACGGCATCGACCCGTCAAGGAGCGTCCAGGGAGAGGCTGTCGATATTGACGACATAATACTTCAGGTGCTCGGAAAGGAAGGAGAGGACCTCGCCGAGGTTCAGGAGAAAGGCATAGTCAGCTACGGAATACAGGACAGGGACCTGCTGGAGACTCCCGAGGAACCTGAGTCGGAGACCGAAGAGCCCGAATTCGAGGAGGAGTGAAGATGTCCGCTCAGAAGTCCGTTGAGGCTTTGACCGCGAAGGGGGTCGATGAGAAGACCGCTCAACAGCTGGTCGAGGCGGGATTCACTATCTCCAAGCTCAGGAAGGTCGCGACCGAAAAGAAGACACGAATGTCGCTAGAGAAGCTGCTCGGGGAGAAGAAGATGCAGAAGGTCATGCAATCTCTCCTGGCATCGTCATCCAAGAAGGCGGTGGGCAAACGTGGTAAAAAGGCTGAGAAGAAGGGGCAGAAAGAACCGACAAAGATGATGATTCCTATGAAGGTCAAGGAGCTTACCAATTCTCAACAGAAAATAATGAAGGTGCTCGCCTCTCTGAAAATGGAGCTCCCAAGATCCGTGGTAGAGGAGCTTGCCAAAAGGATAGAGCACGGCAAGATCTCCGATAAGACTCTTAAATCGATAATTGAAGAGGCATTTGTCAGATTCGAAATGCACAGGGTGGACGCGAACGAATCTGCGGGGATCATAGCGGCGCAGAGCATCGGTGAGCCTGGCACTCAGATGACCATGAGGACTTTCCACTACGCGGGTGTTGCGGAAATGAACGTCACTCTCGGCCTGCCAAGACTAATAGAAATAGTTGATGCGCGAAGAGTCCCGAGCACGCCGATCATGGAGATACACCTCGATCCCTCTATCAGGGAGGACCTTGTCGCTGTCAGGAAGATAGCGACCAACATCGAGGAGACAGCGCTGATAGATGTCGCGGACATCGAAACGGATATAGGCGGCATGAGGGTCATTGCTCATCTCGACACGAAGAAGCTGTCAAGAAAGGACTTGACTGTGGAGCAGGTTTACAAGAAGCTCAACTCCACTCGCGGACTGAAAGGGCTCGCGGAAATAGGAGAGGACGGCGCATCGGTGATCATAAAATCTGACGAGAGCTCGTTCAGGAAGCTGCAGAAAATATACGAGGATGTCAAGATGGCATCGCTCAAAGGAATCCCCGGCATCGAGAGAGCAGTCATCAAGAGAGCTGAGCCGAAGGAGTATCTGATATATACCGAAGGGTCAAACCTCGCAGATGTCTTGAAGATAGACAAGATCGACGGAAAGAGAACGACGACAAACAGCATACTGGAGATATACGAGGTTCTGGGAATAGAAGCCGCAAGGAATGCGGTCATACATGAGGCCTCGAAGACCCTTGAGGAGCAGGGTCTGACTGTGAACATACGACACATAATGCTGGTGTCAGATCTGATGACGAACGATGGTGATGTGAAAGCCATCGGCAGACATGGAATATCTGGAAGGAAATCGAGCGTGCTCGCGAGGGCAGCCTTCGAGATAACATCAGCTCATCTGCTAAGGGCGGCAATAATGGGGGAGGAGGACAAGCTGGAAGGAGTAGCAGAAAACATTATAGTAGGACAGCCGGTTACTCTCGGAACAGGCGCAGTGAAACTTGTCTGGGTGCCCCAGAAAATGAAAGAATAAACGAGAGGATAATGATGGTTGACATATCACGAGCTTTGAAGACCGCCGTTGCGACGGGCAAAATCAGATTCGGCATCGAGGAGACGAAGCGAGCGATAGACGCGGGAACGGCGAAGCTCGTAATAGTCTCAGAAAACTGCCCAGATATCTCTCTGAGAACAGGAGAATTGAAAACGAAAAGGATAGTGTATCCGGGCGACAACGCCGCCCTTGGAGCGGCGTGCGGAAAACCATTCTCGATTTCGTCATTGGTCGTGCTGGATGCGGGATCGTCAGATATACTGTCCGCATGATGAGTTGAAGCAGATGCCCGAAATAACCCTTACCGGAGATACGCTCCGTTACATCTCTCTTTTCGAGAAAATTACTGGGACTAGAGTCAAGGATTGCATGGAAACCGAGGAGAAGCTCGTCTTCGTCGTCGAAAACGGCCAGGGAAGCCGAGCTGTCGGGAAGAAGGGCGAGCATGTCATTAAGCTGAAGAACATAAGCGGCAAGAATATCCAAGTGATCGAATACTCAGAGGACCCTGAGACTTTTGTGAAAAACGTCTTCCACACCTATCAGGTGCAATCTGTGACGATTGAAATGCGAGGGAGCATTGTTCACGCGACCGTCAAGGTCGACCCGAAGTCGAAAGGAAAGGCGATAGGCAAGAACGGCAAGAACCTGAAGATCGCAAGAGACGTCGTCAATAGACATCACAACATCCAGAGCATCAGCGTCGCCTAGAACCGATCGGCTCTCTCTCAACCTCGAGCCTGTCGGCAGTCGGATATTCCTCGATGATGTATGAGTCGAGATTCAGTTCTGCTGCTATGTCTTTCAACACCCAAGCGGCTATCTCGACACGCCCCATCTCCGCGTTTCCTTCGATCAATCTTTTTGGGATTCCGAATCTTTGCGATATTCTCTCGGCCATTTCTTTTGGCTTTCTGGATTCGATTATGCCCATTACTAGTGTGCCGTCCCTTGTCAGAACATCGAGCGGGCGTCGTATGTTGCATCCCCGTCTCATGATCCTCCTTCTCAATTGAATCCCATCCTTGAAAGATGAGGAGCAATAATGCAACGAGATGTCGTCCGAGGAATCTCGTATTATCGCAATGGCGAGTCTTTGGCTCCCTTTGACGGCATTTGAGACATCATCCTTTACATCGAAACCTCGTCGCCTCAGTGCCTTCCAGTTCGTTGGCGAGAATTCCAGCTCGTTCAAATTTGCGAAATTGACATCGAGTGCTACTGCCGCTCTGATGAGTGCCCCCATCCTTTCTTTCTCGCCTGGTATCGACGGAATCTCTATGCCGGTATCCAATCCGAGATCGTTCGAAAGCCTGATGGCAGAGACATAAGGGCTATCCTTGAGGGCACCCCAGAGCCTTATAGGAGGGTGGAAGCGTATCTCGTCCAGGCCCGCCTTTGCAACAGCGGATATCGATTGCCCATCGGAGCATGCTGTATAGAGATGAATGTGATGCCTGTCGCCGAAATGGTCCTTGAGCATCGAAATGTATTTGGATGTCTTCTCAGCATCGATTAACGGATCTCCGCCAGTTATGCCGGTGCCGGTTGCGTTTATCAATTCCGCCTCGACAAGTATGTCGTCATCGTTGGATGCTTTCTTCTCATCTGCGAAGACGACTGCCTTGCCCTTTTTCCTCTTCGAAAGCGGGCAGTAGTAGCAACCCGCATAGCACTTGCCAGTGGCAAGGAGGACGAGCTTCCCGCCTCTCGAGCAGTGCAGGCAACCGTTCGGCAACCGGCCGGAATAGGCTGAATCATTGAGCCAACTCTTGTATTTCACATGGGAAATGAGGAGGATTTGAAGATAATATAACTGCGCATCTCGATGAATGCTCATAGATATCTAAATAGGCCGCGTCCGCCATTCTCAGGACGATGATGCAGAAAACCAGGATAATCCTTGCTCTGGATGTGCTTCAGAGAGCAAAGGCCATAAGCGTGGTCGATGAGACCTCTCAATACATAGATGCCGTAAAGATCAATTGGCCCCTCGTGCTGGGTGCGGGGTCCAGAATAATCACCGAGATATCTGAGAAATCTCCGGTCATCTGCGATTTCAAGATCGCTGATATTCCAAATACGAACAAGCTCATAGTCGAACAGGCGATGAAGCTGGGCGCCGCCGCAGTGATAGCTCACGGTTTCACAGGAACCGACTCCCTAAAAGCGTGTGTAGATGCTAGCGGCGGCAAAGTATTCGTCGTCACGGAGATGAGTCATCCTGGCGGAAAGGAATTTACATCGGTCAATGCCGAGAGAATCGCTACAATGGCACGGGAGCAGGGCGCGATGGGGATTGTCGCCCCTGCGACAAGACCAGAAAGAATCGCTAAGATGCGTGAGATAGTCGGTCCGTTACAGATAATCAGTCCGGGTGTCGGCGCTCAGGGTGGCAAGGCGTCAGATGCGCTCGGGTACGGTGCTGATTTCGTGATAGTAGGCAGGACAATCTATGATTCAGATAGACCTGCGGAGGCTGCTCAAAAAATCGCCCGTGAGATAGAAGATTTTCTCATCGGAAAATGAGCGGGGTTATTTACTCAAAACCGGGCATTTCAAATTTTAATGGAAATCGGGGTGGTAGAAGGATTAGCCAGAAATTACTTTTCACCATTGTTTTCCCGCCTCGAAAAAACCAACCTATTTATATAACTGTAATAATGGGTGGGCACATCCCAGGTGAATTTCTGTGGCGGAGACAGAGACATCTACTAATCAGTCTGAAGGCTCGGCTAGCAGATTCGTCTCAGCAATGCGTCTCCGGATGAAAGGCGTCGAGTGGAAGAGTATTGCACCATTGCTGATTGTGCTGATGATATTCCTTCTCGCCCTTTTCCTGAGGAGCTATTTCGCCTACGATCTATCTGCTAACAACGGCTATCTCGTGTCCGGAGGATCGGACTCATATTACTACGAGAGATTGATGGATCATGCCGCCACTACTGGGGAGCATCTGCATATAGATCCGATGCTCAATTTCCCATCGGGAGCGCGAAATCCGCGTCCACCACTGTACACTTTCTCAGTAGCAACCCCGGCTGTCTTCTTCCAGGGGATGTTCGCCAGCTTGGATGATGCGGTCGGCTTCTTCCTTATCTGGTCCACTGCGCTGTTCGGAGCGCTCACAATCATACCGACATATCTGATAGCCAGAGACATGTTCGGCAGAAGGGTGGGATATGTTGCCGCACTCTTCCTTGCCATTCTTCCCGCGCATGTGGAGCGCAGCGTAGCGACTCTGGCTGACCACGACTCCTTCGCCCTGTTCTTCATCGTTCTTACCATTTACTTCCTGATGAAGGCTCTAAAGACGTCCATCAACAGTAAATGGATAGAGAATTGGCTGAGCTTCAAATCGATTCGAGCAGGACTGGGCGGATTCGCCTCGCAGAACAAAAAAGCTATTTTATACTCGTTGCTGGCGGGTCTTTCATTCTCGGCGATCGCCATGGCATGGGTGGGATTCGCCTATGTGGAAGTCATCCTTCTTGCATTCTTTGTGATTCAGATATTGATAAACAAATTCAAGGGCGTCGACTCTACGACAATAACACTCTTGCTATTCATTGCATTCGGCTTCGCGTTCCTGCTCACATTCCCGGTATACTGGCAGATGGATATATTCGCCGTCAGGTTCGACGTCCCGGTCTATCTGTTCCTCGGTGCGGTCATAGTAGGCATCATGTTCTCGGCGACCAGGGATTATCCCTGGCTACTTGTACTCCCTGTGCTCGCAATCGTCCTTGGAATAGCCTTGATGGCAATCACTGTGATCAGCCCTGCGATAGGCGAGGCGATTTTCACAGGGCAGGGGTATTTCTCGGTATCAAAACTATATAGCACGATTGCCGAGGCACGAGCACCGATATACAGCCAGCTCGCCGTTTCATTCGGGATAGTCACCTTCTATCTATCCTTCATCGGGCTTTTCCTGATGCTGTACAGAATCCCGAAGCACCCCCAGGGGGATTACATAGCGATCTCTGTATGGTTGGCAATTGCAATCTTCATGGCGGCCTCGGCCGGAAGATTCATGTTCAACGCCGCCCCGGCGTTTGCGATATCTGCCTCTTGGATAACACTTTTGATCATCGATAAGCTAGACTTCCGAAGAGTCGGCAAACTATTCATCAGCTCCTCTGGGAATATTCTGCAGGTTTTCAGAAAGAGCGTGAAGATAAGGCACATTGTCGGCGCATTATTCGTGATATTCATGCTGATATTGCCGAATCTCTGGTCATCCCTTGATGCGGGGATACCTTCCGAGAGCAAGAGAGCCATCGACCAGCAAATCTATAACAGCTTTCCTGATTTCTTGCGAGCCGAATCGTACGGCAATTCGCTCAGATATCTTGGATCGTTCGGATATTCACTGCCTCTGCCGACCTATTACTTTCCGGCATTCTGGGATTGGTTCTCCCAGCAAGATCCCGACATAATACCTGCTCAGGAAAGACCCGGGTACGTATCATGGTGGGACTATGGATTCGAGGCGATACAGGCAGGAGAACACCCAGCGGTCGCCGATAACTTCCAGCAGGGGTATGAGATCGCTGGGAACATTCTTCTTGCACCGAGTGAGGAAGAGGCCATCGGCCTCATGATCGCACGTTTGGTTCAACCGACCGTCAAGAACGGTGCGATGCCGCAGGACGTCATGGATGCCTTGTCGAAATACAATGCATCACCGGAAACAGTATTGGACGTGATCACCTCGCCCGCGCAATATAGAGATATAGTGATCAGCAACAGCGACAAGTACGGTTCAACCACTGCGGATATCTCGACAACGAACATAATCTGGAGATATCTGGGCGTTCATTTTGCAGATCTCGGGCTTGAAACCGAGGTCAACATATATAATGAGATCAGGGAAGTCACTGGCAATTCGATTGGATACATCGGTATCGATTCAAGACTGATACCGAAAGCCGCAACGGATGTAGGAGTGTTCTACGCGCCCGTTAAACTAACCGACAGACCCGTCGATGATGATAACAACCCGACCGATTACTTCGTGATAAAGGCGATCGATGATACGGGAGTAGAATACACGTTGGAGCAGGCAAGAAAGGCGATAGACATCAATATCGTCGATTACAAGCTCGTCTATTACAAGGATTTCTACAACACGATGTTATACAGAGCGTGCGGAGGCGTTCCGCCTTCTGAGATCGGAAAGCAGAACGACGGCCTGCCGGGGCTCAGCGGTTCTGTCGCGGATACCATGGCGCTACCGGGCTGGAACCTGACGCATTTCATACTTGTGTACAGGACGACCTATTACAATCCTGAAAAAGATGGCAGCGGAACATGGAGAGCAATCTCCCAGGACATGGCGGAAGAATATTCTCAGAAGATAAGCGCAAAGGAGATGGAGGGAGTTCTCGACACATCACCCGCTGTAATGTATCAGGCAGGTGCGATACTGCTCAAATATTATGATGGAGCGGTCATGAGCGGCACAATAAGAGACTCAAACGGAGACCCCGCCCCAGGAATACGAATCACAGTCCTCGATAGATATGGAATTCCGCATCAGACTGTTCCGAGCGACCTAGATGGAAAATACTCGATCATACTGCCACCCGGGCAGGACACCGTGATCATCTCATCGGGCACTAAGGATAATATCGAGCTCACAGGGGCAAACAAGATTTCCGAGATCTCGGTCGAAGTCACCGATGAGATGGCAATGAGAGAGAATGTGGATTCGGACGGCGACGGGAGAATGGATTGGGAGATAGCCCAGGACTTCACAGTGCCGTCAGGCACAATCTCAGGACACGTCTTCTGGGACATCAATAATGACGGCAACTATACTGAGGGCGCGGACATTCCCATCGATAACGCTCTGATAGTCGCAAGGCATTCCCTGAACCCGAATATCACATATCAATTCGTGCCTGAGAATGGCAATTTCGAAGGTCTGGCGACTACTGGGAGCTACAACATCGACACATATGTCAACAACATAGAGACGATATCAGAATTCACCGTAACGGTTCAACCAGGCGCGCTCGCTGTTCGAGAGGTATCAAGAAAACCGGCGACAATCTCCGGGACGGTTCAATTCTATGACGGCGATCCAGCTCAGTATGCAAGAGTGATCATTTCTGCGGAAGAACCAAACCTATATCCGACATTCTCGGAGACTCTTACCGATGATTCAGGTGCGTACTCCTTCGAGCAAATCCTGCCCGGCAGATACCTTGTGTCCACAATACTGATTGACGAGTACAGCGGAACGGCCTATTCGGCCGTTGGCAGATCAGTCCAGCCGACCGCGGTAGAGAATGATAAGACCGCGGATTTCGTCATAAGGCCGTCGGGCATTCTGAACATCCAAGCCTATGATTCACATGGCAATAGCCTGAAGAATGCAACTGTGAAGATCGCAAGCACATTCTCCCCGACCGAGGAGGGGACCACCTTGAGGCTTGACGGCGACGGACAGGGAGAATTCATAATGCCTGAAGGAACATTTTCATTGACAATAAGGACGCCGACTGAAACAGGTGTGGAGGTTGGAGGCACCTCTGTCGAAGTTGTGAGATTCGCAAAAACTAATGCGACGATAAATATCGGACCCGCTGTCAAGATCTCAGGAGTGATTGGACCTCTCGATCTAGATGAGATTGCGAATGCGGTGTTCTATGATGGATTCACTGCCTACCTAGTTTCAACCAGCGCAACAGAAGGAACTTTCAATGCATATCTTCCGCAGGGACAATATGACGCAATTTTCTTTAGTGGGGACAAACTCGCGACCATGAAGATTAACGCTCCTGCGTCCGGCATAAATGCAACTATGGAAAATGCTGTCGAATTAGCGGGCGCAATATGGCATGACAGAAACAATAATGGTCTCAGAGATAGCAATGAGAATATTGCGTTTGCGAATATAAGGGTCGCGCTTGACAATGGAGTCATTCTGAAAACGAGATCTGATATAGAAGGCCATTACAGCCTTTATGTTCCTCGCAATTCTAGAATGGATCTGTTGGTTAAGGCTACTGGTTATGAGGATAGCCAATCGATAACGCTTGTCACAAGCGGTACCGGGATATCTCGATTGGTGAGCCTAAATCTTGCACCGGTCAAGATGGAGGGAATCCTTGAAGGAGAAGACGGACCTCTGAGAGATGTGACGATTCAATTCATTAATGTCTCCAGAACTGTGACGATGACTTCTAATTCCAAGGGCATCTTTTCCGGCGAGATACTTCCAGGCATCTATGAGATAAGCATATTGGATCAGATATCGAGGAGCAGCCCCGTCTATTACTATCACAGCAGCATGATAGCAATCTATGTTGGGATGGAAATCAATGACATCACGTTGAGAGCGGAGCAGAGAATCAAGGTCACAGGGGAGATCACTGGCGTACCTATGCACACATCCGTGTTCATCAAATTCCAAGGACCTTCTGATTATATCACGGATGCGGAGAGGAATTATGAGGCTTATTTGAAGACGGGAACGTACTCCTGCTACGCATATGATGCCGACAACAGAGACTACGGAAATCTCTTAAAGCTCGATGTCTCATTGGAATCCTACATCATCAATATCCCGCTCTTGAATGCCAACGAAATCAGCGGAAGGATGAGGATCGGGTCTAGGGCGGGCAATTATACGGATATAACGGTAATTGACGTTTCCGACGGTGCAGAAGTATTGAGCTTTTTACCGCCTGGAGGAACCTACCAGTTCGTCTTACCGAACGGTACATATGAAATGCAATTCGACATGCGCGTCCTCGATGATCTCGGAAGAATCAAGAGATATCTGCTCCTGTCGAACCACTCGACGATTGCACTCGCAGGCGACACAGTATTCGAACCCCAGCTCGGATACAATCTCGACAACTCATCCCTGTATATATACGTCAGGGATGAGTCGGGACAGCCTCTCATGACCGAAGTCAGATTCGTATCCCTTGACGAATATGCGTATAGCGAGACATACGCTACTGACAATAACGGACTAGTCTCTTCATCTGTTCATCCGGGATTCTATACGGTATACATTGCTGATTCAATCACAGGACTGAGCTATCTGGACAATCTGGAAGTAAATCTGGAAAAGAATGTATCGTTGAATATCACGCTTGAAAGAGGCTATGTGATGACGGTATCTGCGACTGCTGAGAACAGCACGCAGCTGGATTACCTCGGACTTGTAATCACGAAAGACGACGGGACGGCTGAATTGAAGTTCTCGGTGG
>JAOUEZ010000178.1 GCA_029858465.1 Thermoplasmata archaeon
AAGCTCGCGGAACAATTGTATATCAGTCTGGTCGCCGTACGAGCAGATCATCATTATGCCGGTCCCGAATTCCATCTGAGCCGCCGGATGCGTCATTATCTTCACATCTCTGTCGTAGAGCGGGATCGTTGCGTGCATCCCCTCCAGCTTCTTGTACCTGTCGTCATCCGGGTGATAGAGTATCGCCTGACAAGCGCAGAGGAGCTCTGGTCTTGTAGTTGCGATCACCAGCTCCTCTCCGGTCTCCTTGACATGAAACTTCACGTTGTTCAAGGTGGTCGGTTTTTCCTCGTAGAATATCTCCGCCTCAGCAATCGTGGTCCCGCAGTCGGGGCAGTAATAGCTGGGTCTGAAATCCTCGTAGATCAAGCCGCGTTTCCAGATCTCTATGAATGTAGCCTGTGTGATCCTTCGGTACTCCGGGGAGTCTGTCTCGTAATAATAATTGGGATCATTGAATTCCGCTGACATCCCGATTCTCTTTGCTAGCTCGATGATGTCCTTTGATATCTTGTCGATTTCCTCCCTGCAGAGTTTGATGAATTCAATCCTTTCGAATTCGTGTAGATGCTTCTTGTATTTCTTCTCAACGACAAGCTCGATGTTGATTCCATTTCTATCAAGACAGAAAGGGAAGAGCACATCATATCCTTTCATCCTCTGGGTCCTGGCGATCATGTCTATTGCGGCATAGTGCGCGACCGCCCCTATGTGCCATGTTCCACTCGGATAGACCGGCGGGGTATCGATTGAGAATATCTTCTTGTCGGTCTTCGGGTCAAATGTATAGAGTCCTTCTTCGGTCCATTGATCGAACAGTTCCTGTTCGTATCTCATCTGCCATTTGTCCTGAGAGAGCTTGGCTGTCATGCTGGTTCGGAGGAATAGATTGGGTGATTAAAAGCTTTGGTCAGCATTTCATAATGTTCTCTCTTGCTGCCAGTCAGACTCTATGGGAACATAGCCTTGATGGCCATCCTGAGTTCGTTTGTCATCGGCCCTTTCCATTTCCCGAGGCTGATCTTCTTTTGATCTATGGCTTTGAGGAGGACCGCCATTTGATGCGAGCAGAAAAGTCCCTTCTCCTGCGATGCATCGCATTCGCAAATGGTTCTGATCTTGTGCGAGTCGTTCACATTGTAGAAATCGATATAATACACGCGCCTCAGGCCGACATCGAGGCCGTTGAACTCGGCGTGCATCTCCTTATTTGACGACTTCTGTCCAATCCTTACAAGGTTCTGGCTCAACCCCCATTTGACAGCCTTTCTGAAGCTTTCCATCAAGTAGTCGGCCTCGCATCCGGATAAGAATTGCTCCAACCTGTCCGGATCAGCCCTGGAGGCCAGCATTACAACAAGCTCCCTCTTTTTTAGATTTGATGCGCCTGGTATTCCATTTACGTCACAGAAATTCCTCAGGCTCTGGACTGTTAGGTTTGACAATCTTCTCTCAATGGAACTCTCGTTCTGTGCAGTGCGCGGCATTTTCATCCCTTCTGGCGATTGGCTAATCTGCTCACACAATCAAATAATTTTTGAAAGCTACTTTCTCAGGACGAGCATATGATCCTTGAGTATCGTGCTGTTGTTCCATCTGGGGACGTCCAGATGCCTGTTAATGATGTCATAATTGTACGCCGCTAGTTTTTTGAATCCTTCTTCCTGGGCAAGTTTGTCGAGAAGCTGATAGGTCGGTATCCTAGTTCCTTTCATCACGTTTTCTCCTGCGATTAAGCAATACATGCCTCCATCGCACAGGACGCGCCCGACCTCCCGCAAGTTCTTCTGCATATCGGAAAAATATCTTTGGACGGTATACGCACTTTTCCGGTCATTTTCATATATCTCTCTTATCAGATTGTCCACTTCGGATGTCAACCCCCCTGGTTCCCAATTGTTGTAATCCTCCGCATATGCCTTTGCCGTCCCTACGATTCTCTTATCAAGCTCGGGATCTGCCCTGACCAGGTCGAGCCAATTCATCTCCAGCTTATGCACCGAAACATAATGCACGGCGCTGGCATATGGTGGTGATGTGATTGCAAGATTTACCGATTCATCTGGCAGAGAGATGTCTCTCGCATCATTCCCGATTATCTCCACTTTAGTGTCGTTCCTGTTGGCCTTTGATACTCGCGTGAGGACCTTATCCAGATCCTCAAAATCTATAATTCTGAGCCTGACGGTATTGATGAATCTGCCAATCGCATCAAAATCCGCTTTTCCCTGAGAGACCAGCTTTCTTTTGAACGCTGTCACTTCGGGTATCAGTGAATCCGAGTCAGAGTTCGATACTCTCCTGATGATCGATGAGAAGCAAATCTTGAAGAAATCCTTGATGTCACCATCCGGCAGCGCCCAGATATGCTTCTTTATTGTCGCAAGATCTCTCGCCACATTCGGCCTGAACCAGTGATCGAAATTATGCATGGTCGGTATCCATTCGCCATTGGGCCGCTTGTCCTCCCTGATGTCGGCTATCAGCTTCTCGGCCGTATCATGAAGGATTGCCAGGGGAAGCTGTGTTATCTTGACTTTTGTGATCAATTTCGCCAGAGGATGGATGTCGATGCCGTATGCACTCCTGCCGGTGAGCTTAGCTTCCAGCAATGTCGTTCCGGAGCCCATGAACGGGTCAAGTATCACATCTCCGGGTTCTGAGTATCTTTCCATGCAGAACCTCGGCACCTGTGGTATGAATTTCGCGGGGAACCTGTGAATCCCGTGTGTGCAATAGCTGACTTGCCGTCCCGTATATTTCCTGAAAACATGCGAAAGATCGTTTATCTCATCGTCTGGCCTATCCGAATAATCTTTCGAGTTATCTTCCGTCAAGGCTGCTTGCTCACCTCTTCGAAAGACATATTCTCCGCTATCATCGAGGCGATGTCAGCTATTTTATCCATGCTTATCCTGATTTGTTTTGCCGTGTCCCTGTCCCTCAATGTTACGCTT
>JAOUEZ010000021.1 GCA_029858465.1 Thermoplasmata archaeon
CATCTACAAGCTGCATGGCGAGCTTTGTCTCTCTCACGTCATGGCATCTTATGATATCTGCGCCGTTCCATACGGCAACCGATGCGGCTCCGATGGAGCCCTCCAATCGATGGTCGACAGGCTGTCCAGTTATCTTTCCAATAAACGATTTCCTGCTTGTACCTATTGCAATCGGCTGTCCGAGTGTCTTGAACTCGCCTATCCTTCTTATCAGTTCGAGATTGTCCTCCAACCTCTTCCCGAAGCCGATACCTGGATCAATTGCAATCTGTGATCTCTCGATGCCCGCTTCCACGGCGTCCTCCACTCTATTTGCGAGATGCTGCATGACCTCGCCAACGACATCGTCGTAGTGCGGATCAATCTGCATGTTCTCCGGGGTGCCTTTCATATGCATCGCAATCACAGGCACCTTCTCTCTGGCGCATAGCTTTATCATTTCCCGATCCAAGAGCCCGCCGACGTCGTTCACGACAGATGCTCCGGCCTCGATCGCCGCCTCAGCGACCTTTGGCTTCCTTGTGTCAATCGAGATGGGAATTTTGACGATTTCACGCATTGCCTTGATAATCGGGATAACCCTTTCGATCTCGACCTTCTCGTCGATGGAAGGCGCACTAGGCCTCGTCGATTCCCCGCCGATGTCTATCAGGTCCGCACCCTCCTCCTGGATCTGAATCGCTCGCTTGAGGGCATTCTGGAAATCATCGACTATTCCGTCACCGCTGAACGAGTCAGGAGTGACGTTTAGGACACCCATTATTTTTGTTCTTTCAAAATCGAACTCCGATCCATTCGGCAATTTCCATAGTTGAGGTGTTGCGAAGAAATTGTCCGCTGCCTGCATCATCTCGACCGCAAGCTCGTTTATCCCGAACGGCTGCATTCTGAGGCTCGTAGATGCCTTTCTCAGATGTTTTCTTGTCGCCATCACGAGGACGTCGCACTTCTCTATCTTGCCAGTTATTGCATTCCTATGTATTGCGGCGTCTGCGCCGACAGCAAGCATGCTCTCCTTGATGATTATCGCAACGGGAGGTCTAACGTTTTCTACTAGAAGATTGAAATGAAGTGCCTTCGGGGCCATCATTTCTATAGACACGGGCTCAACGCCGAGATCTGCGATTTGCTTTTTCGCCTCTTCGATATCCCTAAAAGTCCGGACTCTTACCCTCAACTCAGACCACTTTCCTATCATGACAGAGAGCAAGAATATTAAATAAGTTGGTCGACGACCTCGACCAGGTCCTTGATATCAATTTTCGCTCCCTTCTTGTCCTTCCCAGAAGATAGGTTGGTGACGCAGAACGGGCAGGAGGTCAGAAGCATGTCCGCCTTTAGGCTCTCGGCCTGAGCGACACGCCTTGCGGCGATCTCCTTTGCGTACTCGGGGAATGCGGACCTTAATCCGCCGCCACCGCCGCAGCACATCGCGGTAGCCTTGTTCTGCTCCATTTCTGCGAATTCGGCCTCCGGTATGCTCTTGAGTATCTTCCTCGGCTCGTCATAGATTCCGCAGTACCTCCCGAGATGGCACGGGTCGTGATAGGTGATTTTCTTCCTCAGCGGCTTCAGCTTTGGAAGATTCTCCGCCAGCTCCTCCGTCATGTGCTTGACCTCAAAATTCAACTTCGTATACTTCGGGTAGACTTTCTTGAACATCTTGTAGCATCCGGCGCAGGTGAAAACGACCTTTTCTACCCCCTTCTCCTCGATATGTTTTATATTCTTCTCTAGCAGCTTTTTCACAGCATCGTCCGGCCATCCAATCCTCTGGATCGTGCTGCCGCAGCATACTTCGTCCAGGACCAAGAAATCCTCCCCGAGCTTCTCCAATATCGAAATCGTCGAATTGGTGATGCTTGGGAACCTGTATCTCGCGGTGCATCCTACGAAATACCCCACCTTCGCCTTTTTCTTGTCCTGATGTCTGTAGGTCACCTTCTTCGTCTCGCCGTACGGGTTGCCCGTCTGCAGTAGCTTATCGACAACAGCCCTGTGCGAGGCGTACATGAAATCGTTCGCGACAAGGTCTTTCCTGATGCTCTCGACTATGTCGACGACCTTGATGTCCGAAGGACATCTGCGTTCGCAGTTCTTGCAGGTCGTGCACTGATAGATTCTCTCGAGAACTGACTCGTCCGCAGGGATTTCCTTCTCTCTGAGGCCGTATGCAAGTATTACCTTCCCTCTGGGTCCCACCCCCTCCCAGTTGGAAACATCGAATACCGGGCATACAGACTTGCAGAACCCGCAGTAGGTGCAGGTCATCATCTCCTTCTCAAGGTCCCAAGTGCTTTTCGTCTCGATTTTCTTCGCCTGGGGCATGTTGAATACCTCGCTTTCAGCTGTGTTTCGGAATCGTGAGTCCGCCGTCCATTATGAACGTTATCTTCGCATCCGGCCCTTTCTCCTTCAGAGCCTCCCTGATCGCGTCCGAGACCTTAGTAAAAGGCCTCATGTGAGCCTTGCTGATCAAGTTCTGGTCAAGAGGCGTCACGGCCCACATCTGGGCCTTCAGGCCTATCTCCGCTATCTTCCCAGCCTTGTGATATCCGAGCTTGTATTCCTTGTCGAGTTTATCTATGACCGCCTTGCAGCTCTTCTCAGAGCCCAACAGGTCAAGGAAGGCCTGCGACCCTATCCCGCTCCTACATGCGGAAACAAGAATTATTATACCGTTTTCCTTCAACGCATATTTTCCGTTGTCTAGCGCCTTCTGAGACTGATACAGATCTATATCGGTCGGCGAGGCGGCCACTGTGACGACGATGTCCGCCTGCTGCTCGATCGGCACTACGAAGACCTCGTCCGCTTTCTGTATCAGCGCTTCAAATGACTCCCTTAGCCCCCCGGAGGAGGCGGCGTATGTTTTGTGATTGCTGTCAAGGACGGTCATTATCGCGAATATGTTCAGATTGAGAAGGAGCTTCTCAGCATCGTCAAACTCTTCCGCGACCGGGTTTCCTTTCAATCTCAGAGCCTGGGCATCCCGGGATATTGCGAGCTTGTGATTCGCTGTGATAGAATCATAGGCTGCGACTCCTGGCAGGAACGATTTCCTTCCGCCCGTGTATCCCGCGAAATAGTGGGGCTCAATGCTGCCTATCGGGATGATCGCGTCAGCCTCCTTCACCATCCTGTTCAGAAGTATGTCCGTCCCATGACGCGTCTTTCCGAACGATACGCATTCGCTTTCCTTCGCGTCATGCACGAAGACCTTGTCCTTTATCTCGGCGTAAAGCTTCCCGAAAATGAAGTCGTATTCTTTCTCAGTCGGAGCTCTATGGCTCCCTGTGGCGATGAGTAGCCTGTAATTCTTTCCCTTCAGTATCGGATGTATTATCTCCAATATTCTTGCGGTCGGAGTCGGGCGCGTAGCGTCGTTGACAATCATCAGGATATTCTTCTTGTCCCTGAGGAATTCTTCGAGCTTCGGTGCGCTTACAGGGTTCAAAATGGCCTTTCGGAGTACAACGCTCTCCTCCCCCGATTTCAGAGAGTTGGGGTATATCACCTGTTGGACAATGCTGTCGTCCAGCTCGATGGATTCGGCGGTCTCGCCGTATGGGACCTCTATCTTCACCAATGCACCCTTTCGGCTCAATATTGGGTGGTGTATTAGTAGTTTGCTATTCTTTAGCACGGCAATTATGCGCAAGGCTTTAAAGTCGCCGAAATGTTCTTCGTTTCCAGATGTTCTCACAGAACAAAGATGAGGATAGCATGCTCTCGGACATCGGAGAGAGGGAGATAATCCGCAGACTGATCTCTGAGACCGGCGCGGTAGGAATCATCGGATTGGGCGATGATTGCGGCGCAATAGAGATCGACAAGAAGCGGCTTCTTCTTCTGTCCACCGACACCAAGGTCGACGGTACTCATTTCCCGAACGCATTTACGCCTTTCGAAAAAGGCTGGAGCATAGTTGCCGCAAACCTGAGCGACATTGCCGCGATGGGCGGAACTCCGATCGGTTTCCTTATCGCATACGGTCTCCCGCGCGAATTGCATTTCTCCGTTCTTGAGGAAGTGCAAAAAGGCATCAATGCCTGTCTCAAAGAATATTCCACTCCATTTATCGGAGCTGATACCAAGGAGCACAAGGTCATGACGCTCACCGGGACTGCCATCGGCATCGTCGACAAGCGCTCGGTGCTTTTAAGAAAAGGATCGAAACGCGGGGATGTCGTGTGCGTCACGGGTACTCTTGGTGGGGCTGCATTGGGATTGCGCTCGATGATTAATCACCTCGGCCTGAGAAAGGCAGAAGATCGGTTCAGGAGACCTGTGCCTAAGATAGAAACAGGCAAGATGCTGGCAAAATCCGGTCTGGTGACATCCTGTATGGACATCTCTGACGGGCTTTCATCATCTCTCTACGAGCTCATGAGGGCGAGCGGCAACGGGTTCAAAGTCAATTCCTCCTCTATCCCTATTCACGAATCTCTCTTGTCCTCAGACCTTGACGACGATAAAAAGCTCGAGACCGCGCTGCATTCGGGGGATGAATACGAATTGCTCTTTACTGTCAAGCCAGACGGCATATCAAGACTGATGAAATCCGTGCCTGATATCACAGCGATCGGGATTGTCATTGAAAGCAAGGAGGTCTTGCTCGTCCTGCCTTCCAAAGAGGAGCAGATTCTGCCGGATAGAGGCTTCGAACATTTCAGAAGAATCGAGACGAAATGATCACCGCAATTCTCGCATAAAAAAGCTTAATGAAATTTCGAGGCGTCTAGTAAAAGATGAATATCGGGTTCCCGATTGTGATCACGATTAGCATCCCGATAGTCAGAGGGATTATGAAAGGTATCTTGTTGGTCACCCATACCTCCCTCAGCCCCTTCTCGCTCAGCGCGGCGAGATCGGCCTTAAGAGTATCTGTGCCCCTGAGCTTCCTCGCGCTGAATCTCAGCTCGCCATTCTCGACCCATTCCATTAGCCAGTAGAATTTCCCCTCGACATCGGAAATCGGGAGTCTGAATCCGACAAGCGATCTTGCGGACAATTTGTTTCCCGACCGAATATTGATTATCAGGAAATAGATCGGCAGCAGGATCGAGATGAGTGCCCCGACGAACAATACGGAAAAGGCAAACGGGAAAATTATGAGGGCGTTCTCAACCGATGGAACAATAATCGGCAGGCCGGATACTGCGGGATACCAGGGAAACAGTATCGCGAGGCATATGACGGCCTTAGCGTCCGCACCGCCCTTGATTATGTCGAACATGTAGAAGAGAATGAAGATTATCACTATCACGAATATCATGAATATGTTGGCGAAGACAGGCTCGTATTCGACGGACCCGGAAAATTGCAGATAGCTCGCGTATGCAACCCAGATGAATGAAGCCAGATAAAGAACGGTCGCAAGGAACCCTGTCCTGGTTCTTATTCCTCTTTCTCTATCCCAATAAATATCGAAGAATAGAAAGCCGATCGGCAAAATCATCGACAGGGTGAGAAGCGACGCTGATCCGGCTAACATATCAACTATCAGGATCGCGATGGCCAAAGAACCTAAAACGAGCCACGATGTATCGGGCACCCTCCTCGTTCTCCAATCGGAAGCCGAGGCGAAAACGAAGAAGGCTAATCCTATGACTATCCTGACAAGGTCTAGTTCTTCCACAAAATCGAATCGATTATTGGATATTTAATGGATGCCAGTTTGTTCAAGATTCAGAAAAGACATCATCCTATGAAAGCGAACAGCTCCAGGTTGAAGAGTTCCTTCGACAGTCGTTCTATGATATAGAGCATTATGACGATCAAGAACGACGAGAACACCGTCGCCATCCACTCGTCGGCCACAGCAAGCTCTGGCATTATTATGAACCTTATCAGAAGCATCATCAGGATGAATGCTACCATCAGGCCTAGTTCCTGTGCTCCAATCCAATCGGTCATTGTCTGAAATATCGGGATCAGCACTATCGCACATATTGCTATGAGTATGAATCTAACCCAGACGCTGGCTGGTACGTCCCAATCGCCGGTTGCGATTCCAGCGGAGAGGTACATCACGAGTGTGAGGAGTACCAGCGAAATCACAATCAAGATTATGTCGCCAATCTCCAGATTATCACGCTCTGATTGAGTGGGATAGCATTCTATCCGTATATATGACTCTCCCGCTGATTATCTCTTTCTGGGCATTGCAATTATCTCTCTTATTTCCAGATCGAAGAACATGTTCGCGTGTGATGGGCGTATCACAACTGCCGTATCCGCGCCCTCATCGGTCCCCGCGATTGCCACTATTTCATCATTATCGCTGCAAGGCACCGCACCAGTATCCGCAGCCATTATCGCGATTTCGACGCAGACTTTCATTCCTTGGCCGAAGAGCGACCTGAGCGCCTCCGCGATGACATCCACTCTCGACGGACCTCCAAGTTTTTTCGTTATCGATCTCTCCAGCCCGGAAAGAGCGTGGGTCGTGGATACGACCTTGGCATTTAGGTTCTGGAGCTTCCTCAGATTGGAGTCTTTCATCAGCCACTCACCCTTCTTCTCGAAGCCGTAATGATATGTCACCACCGTTGTTGAGATTCCTTTCTTCGCAGCTTTCTCAGCGACCATGACTCCTGTTCTCCCCGTACCGCTGGCGACGACTATGTGCTTGATTTTCCTTGCCTCTGCTCTTCTTACCGCCAGCTGGACGGTCTTCTCCGTGTTCTTCTTCCCAGGCTCGTCGAAATAACATATCGAGCTATTCATCATATCATCTCCTTATGATCCACCTGCGCCCGCGGCCGCCGCCGTCGCGGCGTCGTCCGTGATTAATCCTATTGCATAAAGACCTGCAATTATCATGACAGGCAAATAGTGTCTTGATTTCTCGTCCTTCTCGATGAGTATCTCGCCTTTTCTGGCGAACCCAATTTTTTGATTTATTCTGCAGATGATCACACCATTCTCGTCTGTGAATCTCCATATGTTTCTCCAAACGCTCGGCCTCTCGAATCTGTATCTGTGTCCATCAACGTAAGTTAAGACACCTCTGCCGGACATACCAAGCTCGAGTGTCGCTACATCGGCATCAAGCTGCGCCTTGGTCACAATGATGCGACGATTGAATATTCCAGTTTTCTTCATGTTGTACATATCATCCCCAAGCTCAGCCACTGCTTGGGATCCAAGAACGGTCGTCCATTCGATTCTCCCGACGCTCTTCCTATTATCGAATATATCGAACCGACGATGGAACATTTCCGTCTGAACCCATGTCAGCCTGTCTCCGAAGGCTTGTGAGATAGTGCTCATCTGCTTTCCTCGTGATGCTCATGAATTACCTATTAAATAAAGAGAATTTCCGTTGTTCGCGATTATTATGCACAACTCTGATGGATGGAAAATGACTTATGGGACATTCGATAATGAGAACTTGCTCAAAAGGTGATGCTGGGAGTTCAAATATGACCATAGTTTTCAGTGATAAATTCAATGAGCATGTGATAACCCCTGATCACCCCGAGTCGCCTCGCAGACTCGAGGCGATTTATGATTCTTTGACCAAAGCGGGTCTTTGGAAGAACGTCCTGACTCCCAAGGATGCGACGATGAAGGAGCTCGAGGCTGTGCATACGCTCGATTACCTGAGCTTTCTCGACAAGTTCGGTGAGAGAGCTCTCTCGATAGATACCCTTGTGCACAAGGAGACATTCTCAATAGCTCGACTTGCGGCGGGCGGGGGGATAATGGCCGCCGAAGCCGCATGGAAGAAGGAAAAGCCCGCCATCGCCTTGGTCCGGCCGCCAGGGCATCATGCGGGTCCTCAGTTCGGAGGAGGTTTCTGCTACCTGAACAACATCGCCATCGCCGCGAAGCAGGTCCTTCATACGGCGAAGAAAGTCGCGATCGTCGATATCGACGTGCATCACGGGAATGGTACGCAGCAGATATTCCATCACGACCCGCAAGTGCTCTACATTTCCACGCATCAGAGATACATCTATCCTGGCACCGGTGATCCGGACGATTTCGGGATCGGCGAGGGAAAAGGATTCACGGTAAATGTACCGATGATGAGCGGCGCGGGCGATTCTAGCTTCGATTTTGCGTATGACAAAATAGTGCTGCCGATATTATCGGAATACCGGCCTGAGATGCTGCTTGTCAGCATCGGCACGGACGCCCATTACAGGGATCCATTGGCATCGCTTACCCTTTCGAGCAACGGATTCGCGAGGGAGGTTAGCAGCCTTCTTGATTTTGCAAAGAGGAATTGCAATAATAGAATTGCCTTCTTCCTCGAGGGCGGGTACGATCTAGAATCTCTCTCGGAGATAATCACTCACACCGTCGGGTTATTCAACGGGAAGAACACGCCTCTCAAGAATGTCGCAATAGCCGATGCCGGCTGTCAGGAGCTGGAAAGTCTCAAATCAATAGTCCAGATGCAGAAAATCTACTGGAAGCTCTGAGGAGGATCACTTTTTCCTCCTGCGCTTTGTGAGATCCTTCTCCCGTTCCTTCTTTATCTCCTTCTCCAAGACCTCCATCGCATCGTCCATCGATTTGTAGAGGTCCCAATCCGAGGTCTTCGCGTAGTACATGCTCTTGTCGGTTGTCAGTCGTGCATGTATGCTGTACTTGCTCCTCAAACCTTGATGATTGTAGGTTATCACATGTGAGTTGAAAATTCTGGGTGACACGAATTTTGCGATCCTAATCAATCCTTTCTGTATGACCGAATATAGTGCCTCATATACGTCGGGATCCTCACTCTGCAAGCCGGTCAGCTGAACGTACACACCTTCCTCGCGCCTCTCAAGGCTCATCGCGTGCTCCAGGATGTCTTTCAGAGTGAGCACTCCGACCAGCTTCTCGTCTTCCACGACGAAGAGTGTCGATATGTCCTTCCTCTTCATCGTCCTGATGGCATTTTCGACCGGAGCCGTCGGAGCGACGTAGATGGGAGGCCTGTTCATGATGCTCCCGACGAACACCTCGATCGGTTTTTTCTCGCGATTGTAGTCCAGTTTCTGGGCCTTTGGAGGTTTCCAGGTGGACTTCATTATATCCATCACACCGATCACCCCGGAAAGCTTCCCGTTCTTGTCGAGTACTGGCAGGTTCTTCTCATCGAGACCTCTCATTATGCTCAGCGCCTTGCGCACATCGTCATCCTCGCGGACTTTCTCGGGGGCAGGTGTCATCATATCTGAGACTGGGCGTTCCCTCAGCCCCTCGACCTTGGCGAGGATCTCCATGACGTCGTTCTTGTAGACGGTCCCGACGAGCTTCCCGTTCCTTGCGACTGGTATGTTGCTGAGATTGGAATTTATCATGGTCTCTATGCCCTTGAGCAGAGGGTCGAACTCGGAAAGCTGAGGGAAATGCTGCATGACGACCTCCGCCTTCGAGGTCAACGGGAAATATTTCTTTTTGAGCAGTGAGTTGTAAGTGACAAGTCCAACCACCTTGCCCCCATCGACTACCGGGAGCTCGTGTATCTCCTGGCTACTCATCCTTGATATGATGTCCGCTATCTGGTCATCCTTATCTACAAAAGAAAAGTCCCTGGACATTACATCCTTGACTGTGATGTTGCTGAGTTCCATGAAAAGGTCAACCCCGAATCATTGCTCTTTGCCGACAATGAATTTCCGGCAGTATCTTCGGTTAAGGGGGAAACCGATTTAAATCTTTCCGATTGAGATTTAAAGGATGATACTGGCATCAATGATAAATATCTCCGAGATATCTTCCCTCTTCGAGAATGCCATGGCTTATGTCTCGGGGGGCTCTGGTCGGTGTATTCTTTCAAGACGCTAGATGACATAGATGTGTCCGGGAAGAGGGTTCTTGTAAGAGTCGACATAAATTCCCCCCTCGACAAGAAGACGATGACGGTCAACGACCGGTCGAAGATCGCCTCGGCAGTACCGACCCTGAAGGAGCTGTCGGCAAAAGGTGCGAAAGTCACTGTCCTGGCGCACCAGGGCAGGAAGAACCATTGGGACTATACCGACCTGCATCAGCATGCAGAGATCCTCTCCGAACTGCTCGGGAAGAAAGTGAGGTATATCGACGATCTCATGGGAGACTTGGCCAAGGAAGCCATCAAGTCCTTGAAAGGAGGGGAGATCATTCTCCTTAAGAATGTGAGGTGCTTCGACAGCGAGACAGTAAAGCTGTCGGTCCAGCACCATTCCCAAGGGGCGCTCGTCTCATCACTGGCACCGCTCTTCGATATTTTTATCAATGATGCCTTTGCGAGCTCGCACAGATCCCAGGCATCAATAGTCGGCTTCACCGTTGTTCTTCCCAGCGTCGCCGGCCGTCTTATGCAGAAGGAGATCAGCATTCTCCTGAAGTTTATCGAGTCACCGTCCAGACCCGTTGTATTTGTCTTCGGAGGGACAAAGTTCATCGATTCGATTCCGATAATCAGGCATCTTCTCGACACAGGAATAGCTGACAAGGTCATCGTAGGCGGACTTGTCGGAATGGCCTACGCGTCCATAGCAGGGAATGATATCGGCGAGGAGAACAGGAAGACGCTTGCCAACGAGATGTCGCATGAACATATCAGCGATGCAAAGCAGATATTGGAGAAGCATGCATCGAAGATAATCATACCAGTCGATATGGCAACGGACAAGGACGGGAAAAGGGTCGAGTGCAAGATCGGGAAAGAAGTTCCCGCCCTTCCATGCTACGATATCGGGTCCAAGAGCATGAAGAAGTTCGGAGATGTGTTATCCAGCGCTAAGACCATCTTCATATCCGGCCCCGTGGGGATGTTCGAAAAAGAGGAATTCTCTCTAGGCACCCGCGCGGTCTTCGAGAAGAGCACATCATCGGGCGCCTTCTGCATAACAGGCGGCGGCCACACAACAGCGGCTGCCAATCAGATGAGCTTTTCAAAGAAGATTACCTATATGAGCACCGGAGGAGGCGCATTGGAACATTTCCTGCTCGGCAAACCTCTGCCCGCGCTCGAGGCACTGAAGAATTCTATTTAAAGAATTCGCAGATTCATGATTCATATCTAATTATCTCGAGAACATTTCATAATCTTCAAAATAAATTGAAATTAATATAATATTTTAAATAATTCATGAAGTGATTATATAATGGTGTTTTGCATTTACTGATTTGGGTGCGAATTGTGAGGAAAAGAGAGACTATCCACGTAATATGGTTAGCCAGCGCATTGGTACTTTCAACTTTATCGTCTTTCATAACAATCCCAGAGATTGCTTCAGCTTACACTTCTCATAGTCCAATTATTATCATGGGAAATTCAGAGTTCACATACTCAAACGGCGTGGTATCAGGTAGTGGCACTTCGACCGATCCCTTCGTAATAGAGGGATGGGATATCACTGGCGGAGGTGCTTTTAGCAGCGGGATAGTCATTGCTGGCACGACTGCATTTTTTGTTATTAAAAACGTTTATGCACACTCAGCCCTATTTTCAGGGATAGTTCTTCTCGTATCTTCGAATGGCAAGATTCAAAATTGCTTATCATCATCGAATACAATGGGTATCTGGATCCAAGACTCGAATAATAATCAGGTATTAGATTGCACCGTAACAAATAATGATATCGGTGTGTTAATCACTGGGTCTACAATTTGCGCTCTTTCTGACACTAATATTTCCTCAAATAATGTCTTAGGATTGATGATTGAAAGCTGCTCTTCCATTACTGCTCAAGACAATCAAATCGAAATGAACTTTCTGGGAGGAGCTCTAATAGATTCATCATTAAATTCAATTTTTCAAAGGAATAATTTCAAGATTAATGATGTTCTCGGATTGGGCTTGAACAACTCGGCAAACATTCAAATCAAAGACAATTTATTCGAAGTGAATACGATTGGCATCGATATCGAGTTCTCCACCAATTGCAATATCAGGTCGAATCAGCTCTCATCCGATGCTATCAATATGTTCGGAACAAATGTCGATCATTTCAGCTCTCATACTATTACGAGCGACAATCTTCTGAGCGATAAACCAGTTCTCTATTATAAGAACACACAGAACATTCATCTTGAGGGGACAGAGGCGGGGCAAATCATTCTTGCTAATTGCCAAGATATTGCACTCGAAGACTTGAGATTCTATAATTCTGGCATACCAATTCTCCTTGCATTCACTGATAACTCTTCTATTCAGAGTAGTATTATGTCGGGATGCCTTTTGGGGATCGATTTGGAATTCTCAAATAACACTAGCATTTTCAACTGCGAATTCACCGGCAACATATGGGAGGGAATCTATGCCTTTTCTTCTGCTAATTGTTCAATCTATGAAAATAGGATCTCTAACAATAATCCTGGCATAAATATGGAAAGTTCAATCGATTGTCTCATTGCTCAAAATAATATCGAGTTCAATTCTCCTGCTGGGATCATATTGAAC
>JAOUEZ010000179.1 GCA_029858465.1 Thermoplasmata archaeon
TAGAAGATCTATATCCTTGCATTCGAGGATTGTCGATGTGGGCCCGGGTATCACTCTGACACCTCTGCCCTCAAGTGCCTTAATCGCGATTCTGACATACTTGCTGACGCTCGTCCCTGTTCCTATGGGGACTATGCTCAGCTCCGCGATTATCATCTTCTCACTCCGTTACGCAATATGCTTGGCATCGATATTATTCTTATTGGCTTTTTCTGCCCTCCTTCGATATTAAAATATCATTGGTATTCAATTTGATTTTCTATGCCACTGAAAAGGATTAGATTGAATCTCTTGTGCATTCAAATCGTCGCATTGCTCGCGATGCTGTGCTGCGCGCCCTCGGTTACTGCCGATGTGCCGTCTCTCTCATTGAGCCAGGTTTATATCCCTGCCTCAGGAGAAACCAATCTCGAAATCGATATTATACACAACAGTCCGACTGCCTCGCATAGCATTGACCTGATCAATCTTACTATTACTGATCAGGACTCAGGTATCAACTTTTATCCTTCTGTAGGTGTCCCGGCGACTCCTCAGTCTGTGACCTTCACTGTTATTTATGAGCTCGGATTCGTCTCGAGCAACCTGTCTGTCCAATGCAAGGTTCATTGCAACCTGGATGGATGGTCATCAATCGCGAGCATCACAATCTATCCGATTTCCGCGGTGTCTGAGCCCTCTGTGCCCAGGAACTTCACCGCTACTGCTGGCGATGGGATCGTCATTCTTGAATGGTCCCCGCCGCTATCGAATGGGGGTCTCGAAATAGTGTACTACAACATATATCGGGGGACGAATGCTACATCGATAACCCTCTATGAGGTAGTCGACAATGTCACGACCTTCTCCGACAACGATGTCGTCAACGAGAACACCTATTTCTACAGGATATCGGCAGTAAATGCCGCAATGTTCGAGAGCGACCTGACATTCACCATTAACGTGACTCCGCAGCCTATTGGTGGAGGGATTGATTTGATTACTCTAGCTGTAATCGTCTTGGCAATAGCAGCAATTGCTGCAGTCGTGGCATTAGTAGTCGTGAGAAAGAAACCTAAAAGTCCGTAGAGCTCCGGATTATTAAAAAGGGGCAACTATAGCCCGATTCTTCCGAATCAATCTCGCAAATCTTTTATCCATATTGGCGTGTAACCTGATTTGATGGCGAAGAAGATCAAGGCTGATAGATTGGATTATCCATCCGAAGATGGGAAAATCATCCTGACACCTGTTGGTATCATTCACTCACCCCTCAGCGAGGATTCTGAGGAAGTGCCGTTTCAGTCATTTACCTCGGATATTGAGGGAGATATTGAGATCTTCAAGGGATTCGAAGAAGGTCTGGAGGGGATCGAGGGGTTCAGCCATCTCTTCGTCATATTCTATATGCACAAGTGGAAGAAGACCAAGCTTAGGACCGTGCCTCTCATGGAGGACGAGGAGCGGGGCATCTTTGGAACACGCTCTCCATCTAGGCCCAATCATCTGGGAGCATCAACTGTCAGGCTTCTTTCAAGAAAAGGGAATATCCTTCATGTAAAAGGCCTGGACATCTTCGACGGTACCCCGGTACTCGACATCAAGCCGTATGTGCCTAAAGTTGATCTCGTGCAAGGCGTGGACAACGAATGGCTGATTAAAAAACTCGACAGGATAAATAAAATGGGGAAGGACGAGAGTCAAAAAGTCCAGAAAAGCCTGAGAGAAGATTGATTTTCTATCCGAACTTCTTGAGATCGAAAATAGCCTGAAAGACTTCCGTCCTGCTGTCCCTTGCTGTCGGCCTCATTCTTCTCGCGAACTCTAGTTTCGAAAAATCAATGTCGCAGTAGATAAGATCCTCCTCTAGGGGCCTTGCTTCCGCGGCGACATCTCCTCTAGGATCCACCAGCCTGCTTTCTCCGCCAAATATCAGGTCGAGATGCATCCCGACATTATTCACATATGCGACGTATGTCGCGTTCTCTAACGCTCTTCCTGGTATCAGCTTCTTGAAGTTCGCAACTGTCGCTGTCGGCGATGCCGAGATGCAAATTATCAGGTCCGCGCCCTTCAGAGCCAAGAGCTTTGATAACTCTGGAAAGAACAGATCGTAACAGATTATGACCCCGATCTTAAGGTCTGAGACGTCTGTCACAAATTCTGAGCTGCCCGGGGTGAAATACAAATTCTCCTCGAACGGGCCGAAGGTCGGCAGATACGTCTTGTCGTACCTTCCTACATTACCGTTCTTGTCTATCGCCACCGCCGAGTTAGTGATCTGTCCCTTAACCTTTGGATGTCTGAGGGGAATGCCTGTGACCAGAGCCTTCTCGGATTCCCTGCAGATCGTCCGAAGATTCGCCATTGTAGGGCCTTCGATGTCTTCGGCAATCTCTGCCAGATTGTCTCTCGGGATGTATCCCGACAGGAAAAGCTCTGGAAACACCGTCAGGTCAGCCTCGCTTTTTGTGATAATCGATTCCAGTTTGGCAAGGTTGGCATCAAGGTCCCCCACGACCGGAGCGCACTGTGCCAGCAACAACTTCATCCGATGCACCTCGATATGAATACAATAGCTCGGTTAATCATTTTTCCATAGAAAAATTGACGATATGGTTTATTTCCTTCCTGACCATACGGAGAATCGTATGTTGATACCGAAGCTGAGAGACGATGCGGAAAAGATAATCGAGACCTTCATCAAGAATAGAGTCGAGGAAGCGCAAGCCTCGGGCGTTGCGATCGGCCTAAGCGGCGGATTAGATTCTACTGTTGTCGCGCGCCTGTGCGTGCGCGCGATAGGTAAGGATAAGGTCATAGGAGTCATGATGCCGGAGAGGCAATCGAACCCGAAAGATCTCGACGATGCATTGCTCATATCAAAATCGCTGGGGATAGAGCATCTCGTGGTCGACATCTCTGAGGCGGTCGAGTCCTTCTTGAAGAGCACTTCGC
>JAOUEZ010000180.1 GCA_029858465.1 Thermoplasmata archaeon
AAGCGTTACATAAGCGACAAAGATTATTGGAGACCGCGCGTCAAGAGCTTCACTGAGAACATACTTGCGGATGGCCTGCAGGACAGGGCGATCACGAGGGACCTCTCCTGGGGGGTTCCGGTACCCATCCAGGGCTTTGAGGATAAGAGAATATATGTCTGGTTCGAGGCGGTCATAGGATATCTCTCGGCGTCAAAGGAATGGGCGATGAGATCAGGCGATGCGACTGCATGGGAGAAGTATTGGAAAGATTCTGCCTGCAAGAGCTACTACTTCCTCGGGAAGGACAATATCATATTCCATACGATCATCTGGCCCGCAATACTCATGGGAAACGGAGTATTGAATCTCCCATATGATGTTCCTGCGAACGAATTCATGAACCTCGGAGGGCAGAAATTCTCGAAGAGCGCGGGCGTGAGCATCGACCTTCCTGACATGCTCACGAAATTTCAGCCGGATGCGATAAGATACTATCTATCAGTCAACATGCCTGAGCTGAAAGACACTGAATTCGATTGGAATGATTTCGTAGCGAAAGTAAACAACGAACTTGTCGCCGCCTATGGCAATTTCGTGCACAGGGTTCTCTCCTTCACTCAAAAGAATTTTGGGGAAATCCCGTCCACGGAAAAAGCGCCCGAGGATTTGAAGAAGGATGTGAAGAGGCAAATCGATGAGGCATTGAGAGCCTATATAGCGGCGCTGGAGGCATGCAATTTCAAGCTCGGGTTGAAGGCTTTCATGGATCTGGCCAGGTATGGAAACCAGTTCATAGACACCTCAGAGCCATGGGCTTTGGTCCGAACGGACAAGGAGAAATGTGGCGGCGTCCTCAATCTAGGATTGAAGATCGTTAGAGCTCTGTCTGTGATGTCATATCCCTATCTTCCATTTTCCGCAGAGGAGATCTGGAAATATCTTGGATACAAAGATGACATCAAAGATCAAGGGCTGAGATCACTTGAGAAGGAGCTGCTCGTCGGAACGAAATTATCTCCGCCAAAGCCGATCTTCAAGAAAATCGAACTTCAGATTACAGAGGAAAAAGAATTCTCAGCAATTAAGAAATTGAATCTCAAAGTCGGGAAAATCATTGAGGTCAGGGATCATCCGAAGGCGGATAAGCTATACCTTATGGACGTCGACATTGGAAGAAAGATAACGATCGTAACAGGACTCAAGGGAATATATGACCATGAAGAGATCAAACAGAAGAGAATCATCATCGTCAGCAATTTAGAGCCCGCGACTCTCAGGGGAGTCAAATCCGAGGGGATGCTACTCGCGGCGGAGCATGGAAGCACGGTCTCTCTCATTATCGCGGCGGAGGACGTCCCGGCCGGGACTCCTGTGAATTCCGGTTACGCTCAGTCTGAGAAAAGGCTTTCGTTCCAGGAATTTCAGAAGTTGCACATCGTCATCGGAGTTTTCGACGGGGAGAAAGTCAATGCTGATGGAATGTTCGATTGCGAAAAGTGCGATAAGATGCCAAAGGGCACGAAGATGCCGTTCATCATTGAGAACGGTAAGGCACTTCCGTTATTCTGCGAAGATGGCACTATCCTAATGTCGGACAAAGAAGTGCCAGCCGGAGCGAGAATCAGATGAAGATAGACCTTCATGTCCACTCAAATTATTCGCCGGACGGCAAATTGACGCCGCTGGAAATTCTCAGGATTTTGAAATCGAGAGGAATAGACGGTGTGGCAATAACGGACCATAACAGCATCAAGGGCTCTCTTTCAGCGATAGATGAATCTAAGGAGACTGGTATGCTTCTAATCCGGGGAACGGAGATTAGTTCTGAAGAAGGTCACATTGCGGCTTTGGGCGTAGGTCAAGACGTCGAACGCGGATTGAGTCCTGAGGAAACAATCGATAAGATACATGCACTTGGAGGTATCGCGGTTGCGGTGCATCCGTTCAGGCTGAGTACCGGTGTTGGCTCTAATGTTATTAGAAGGTGCAGATTCGATGCGATCGAAACCTTGAACAGCTGGACTACCCGGCGACGGAATATCAAGGCTTCCAAACTCGCGGACGAACTCAAAATTCCCAAGACAGCAGGGAGCGATGGGCACAAGGACTATGACATCGGCAAAGCGTATGTCGTCATTGAAGATTGCGACACAGAAGAACGAGCAATCGAAATGATATCAAAGGGCGAGGCAATGATTGTCGGGGAATCTCGAAGACCTTATAATCTTCTCATAGATACTGTCGAGATGACCTTAGACTGGGCGAAAAGGGGCTTCAAGAGATTGTGACTGCGATCTCAGTCCTGAATCATCTGGAATTTATATCCAATATTTTTCTTGAGAGCAGCATCATAGGCTAGCTTTGCCGTCACGGCGTCCTGGATCGCAAGCCCTGTCGAGCAGAAGACGGTAATTTCGTCATGTGTGCATCTGCCAGGAATCTTGCCTGCCACAATATCTCCAATGTTGCCGTAGACATCCTTATCTTTGAATATGCCTTGGGATAGAGGCACATTGATTTCGCCGCTGTGAGACGCCTGATCCCAATCATCAATCACGACTTTTGCCTTCGTCAGGATGGCGCCTTCAAGCTCCTGCTTTCCAGGTGCATCTGCGCCGATGCAATTGATGTGCTGGCCTTTGCTGACCCAGGATTCTCTAACTATCGGCTTCCTCACGGGTGTGCAGGTAACGACAATGTCCATTCCTACAACGGCATCCTTTGGATCATCGACTGCTTTTATGGAATGAATCCTATTGCTGTGCGCTTTTGTCATGGTATCGACAAAAATCTTCATCGCATCGGTAGAGATGTCATTAATAATGACCTCGTCAAGCTTGCCAAATGTGTTTAATATTGCAAGCAATTGGGTATAAGACTGTCTCCCAGCGCCAATGATCCCTACAGTCCGAGAATCCTTCCGGGCAAGATATTTGGATGCGACA
>JAOUEZ010000181.1 GCA_029858465.1 Thermoplasmata archaeon
GACCGTCGCCATGCACTCGGGGTTGATTTCTTTGAATCTCCCGGATGGGAGCACAACGACTGTCCGTATCCCGTGGCTTACTATCGTTGCAGATTGTCCTGCCGTCCTCACGAGTTTTCCCCCGTCTCCAGGCCTGATCTCAATGTTATAGACAAGCGTTCCCTCGGGGACTCTGCCGATCGGAAGGCAGTTGCCAGCCTCAATCGGGGCATTTGGACCTATCACAATCCTTTTGCTGACCTCGAGACCCTCAGGAGCAAGCATGTAGCTCTCCTGGGTGCCGAAATTGACTAGCATCAATGGAGCGATCCTTCCGCGCTCTTTCACTATGTCTTTCACTGTTCCATCGGCATTCTTCAATCTGGGATATTTCGCCTCGGTCAGCCTGAGATGAGACGGTGCAAGATAATGTCCGAAACCCTTTCCGCGCCTCTGTGTCCTGAGTCTCTTTCCCATTGATCCCACCTCAGAATATTCCTATCCTCATGCCGATGTCTTCAGCGCTATAGCCCTCGGCCAGCTTGATTATCGCTCTCTTCCCGTGCTTGGAGTTCTTGATATTCACTTTCTCAACTTTGACCTCGAATTTCTGTTCGAACTCCCTCCGTATTTGATTCTTTGTGGCGTCTCTCCTCACGACGAACTCGAGGCGGTTTCCGTCAGTAAGGTCCTGAGTCGGCGTTCCTGACATCAGATTCATCGTCTTCTCAGTGACATATGGATGCAACAGCACTTTCCTCATGATGCCCACTCTCCGATTCTAGAAAGCGCCGATTCGCTGATGAGAGTCAATCTCCCAGAGAGTCCCCCGGGTGCAAGCTGCTCCACATTCAGGTTATCAACAGCCGCGACATCTACGCCGATTATATTGGCAAAGCTCTTCCTTGCGGGGCATGCGCCCGATACGACGATCAATACACTCTTCCTCTCGCGGTGCTTCCTACCTCGCATCTTCCCGCGGCCCGCTCTTATTCTCCTTCCGTTCTCAGCTCTTGCGAGCTCGTCATCGAGGCCTATAGTTCTCAGAAGGCCAACTGCTTCCTTCGTCGTCTCGATTTTTTCCGCGTTATCCTCAAGGATAATTGGAACAGTCACGTCATTCGGCAGCTTGTGCCCTCGTTTTATCACGCGAGAGAATTCCGAGGTGGCGGCCAGAGCGGAAGTCCTTGCCAGTCGCATCTCTTTCCTGTTCATACTCTTCGTGCGGTCCTCATTAACCCTCGGAGGATGGGCTCTGCGCCCTCCGACATTGTTCGGTGATTGAGCGGCTGTCGAGGCGCCCTTGAGGCGTTGTACACGTGAAACTCCGTGGCCTTTCCCCCAGGTGGAGACCGCGTGTCTCATCCCTGCGCCCGGCTTTGGAGAAAAAGGCTGTTGTGTATTGGCTATAATTGATACTGAGGCTCTGCTGATCAAGTCGGGCCTGAACTCTGTATGGAAAATCTTGGGGAGCTCGATCTGCTTCTTGACCGAACCGTCGGTGGCATATACGTTGACCTTCTTGGGGCCGACCTTCGATTTCTTGACCTTTTTCAATTTCCTTTCGGCCATCTATCTCACGCCCCCTGTTTCGATTCGAGAGAGATGTAAGTGATGTCCGGAGCCTTGCCTATGTCTCTCTTCATCGCCCGGACAGGCTCTCTCAATCTGATGGTTCTCTTGTTAATGCCAGGTATCGATCCGTGCAGGAGGACATAGTCGTTCCTCACAGAACCATAATGTAAAAATCCTCCCTTGGGCGTGACCTCCTCTCCGTTCTGCCCGATCTTTAAAATCAATTTGTTATGCTCAGTCCTCTGATGAAAACCCATCTGTCCCGCCTGAGGCACTGTCCATCGGACATACCCAGGGCGCTTCGGGCCAAGATTTGCAATCATTCTTCTGTGCTTGCTATTCTTATGGGGATTCATCTTGGGCGTCCATCTCTTTATGACTCCCTGGAATCCCTTCCCCTTGGTCACGGCGACAACGTCGACAAATACGCCCTCTTTGGCGAAGTCGCTGATCTTGACCTCTTTTCCAAGGATGGATTTTGCGAATTGTACTCGCTCGGCGATCGTTCCTCCACCGATCCCGATCTCCATGATTTCCGGAGTCTTTGAAGGGATCCCGGTGACCTTTCTCGGCTGTGTGTGAGCAATGATCCTGACATCGTCACAGTCCTCTCCGGGCGCTTCTGCATTCTTCCTATCCTTATTCTTGCCCGGGATAGGCAGCCTCCTGGATAGATCCTCGTCCAGCTTGTCCGACCACATCTCTCCGATGGTCTTAATGCCGTAATGCTCGGATCTATAGAGTCTGACTCCACACACCTTCAGTGGAGGGACCTCAAGTACTGTTACGGGGATTTGAATCTCCTGTCCCGAGGTCGTGCTCTCGGAGCGGTAGTCAATCATGATGACGTGCGTCATGCCCGCCTTGTAGCCCGCAAACCCCAGCAGTCTCGGAGATCCGTCGACCTGGGGCCAGCTGGACACTCTGGCAAGCTGGCTGCGCGCCCTCTTCCTGGGTGAGTAGGCAATCGAACCTGCCCTGGGATGTCGTCTCTGTGCCATTTGAACACTTCTCCCTCAGAGTGAGATGACTAGCATCGCTCCTCGATCTACCTCGCAAACATTGCAGAGGTCATTCGTGAATCGACCGTGACGCGGTCTTCACACAAACACAATGTGAGGATCGTGTGCGAATATTGGGATGCATCACGCATTGCCCAGAGCGTCTGGTCGATCTCTCCTCTGAAATCGAGTGGATTCTGGTATATGGTGGTAATATATAAAACTAACCTGACCGCACGAAATGTTGCCAGAAGGTTCAGAAAATGCTTCTTTCACAGGCCGATGCTTTTCACTGTATTAATGTAATATAGCCGATATACATGGCAATTGGCCATGCGCATT
>JAOUEZ010000182.1 GCA_029858465.1 Thermoplasmata archaeon
GGGCAGGATCTCCTTTCCGACGCTTTCTCCGGGAATGTCCGGGGGCAGGGTCCGGGAGCCGCCGAGCTCGAGTTCGAAGAGAGGAAGGCGGAGAGCGTCCTGATATTCATGGCGGACAAGACAGGACCATCTGCATATTCGCTGCCGCTCTGCAGGATATTCATGGATCCCTTTACCACGACGGGTCTCGTGATCGATCCGAGGGCGCACGTAGGGTACGACTTCGAGATAGTCGATGTCATCGACCACAAGAGCGTCGTGATGCATTCTCCAGCCGAGATGTACGACATGCTGGCGCTTCTCGGCGATACTACAAGATATGCGGTGAAACGAGTGATTCACAAAGATCTCGGCATAGCGACAGTCGTATCGACAGAGAAGCTGAACATTTCCGCCGGAAAGTATGTGGGCAAAGATGATCCCGCAATGATCGTCAGGTGCCAGTCCGGTTTCCCCGCCGTCGGAGAGGCTCTGCAGCCGTTCGCCTTCCCCGCGCTCGTCGCAGGATGGATGAGGGGCTCGCATTACGGAGCCTGGTTCCCATGCGCTTCCGATGAATCGAGCCCGACCTACTTTGATGGACCGCCGAGGATAGTCTGCCTTGGCATCCAAGTATCGTACGGGATGATAAGAGGCCTTGAGGACCCTGCATCGCCCACGGGAGTTCATACCCCCGTCGACATGTTTGCGGGGAAGGAATGGGATTATGTCAGGAACAAGGCAATGGATATCTCGCTTTACATAAGAGGGCATGGGCCATTCATGCCGGCGATTGTGTCCCCTGAGGAGCTGGAGTACACGACCAGGCCCGAAGTGCTGAAGAAAATCGAGGGCAGGATGAAGCCTTCCTGACCGCGTTTAGCGGAATGTGATCGAGAATGGAACGGGTCATAATAGTCAATCTGAAGACGTATGCAGAGGCGTCCGGCGAGAACGCCCTGAAGATTTCTAAGATATCAGAGGAGGTCGCGCGAGAGACCGGCAGGAAGATAATCGTCGCGCCCCCTATGCCCGATCTGGCACTCGTCGCCTCGTCAGTCTCCATACCTATATTTTCCCAGCATGTCGACAATGTGAAGCCTGGTAATACGACGGGCTTTGCCCCGCCCGAGGCTATCAAGGCGGCAGGCGCGGCAGGGACTCTGATAAATCACTCTGAACACAGATTGATCCATGCGGACATCGATGAGCTAATCAAGAGATGCGGCTCCCTGGACCTTGTCACCGTTGTCTGCACCAATAACATATCCGTCAGCAAGGCGGCCGCGATTCATTCTCCAGATTTTGTCGCGGTCGAGCCTCCCGAGCTAATCGGCGGGAATGTGTCGGTCACGGATGCGAACCCTGAGATAGTTTCCGGGACCGTGTCCGCAATCAGAAGCGTCGCGAAGGATGTCGGCATATTGACGGGCGCAGGAGTAAAGAACGGCCGGGACGTCGCGAAAGCCATCGAACTGGGAACGGACGGCGTGCTTCTTGCCAGCGGGGTCGCCAAGGCGAAGGACCCGAAGGTCGTGCTGTTGGATCTCTGTTCGGGCATTCCGGATTGATGAAGCCTTACTGTAATCGGTAGAATTGATTTTCTTCTTGCATTCTTTCGATCATGCGTCTCTCTATGCTTTTCGTCGTTGTCATGGTTGTCCTCTCGAGTTCCTCTTATGTCGCATACAATTGTTGTCTCGAAAATCCTGCTCAGGCATCCGCGGAAAACGATCAAGCCGATCCTCCATTGTTCAGGCGAATCCTTTTCGATGATATTGACGGGGGAGAGTTCTTTTCGATTGCGAATCAAATTGAATCGCCTGTCCTGCTGCAGGATTATGCAGTAACCGACGGTGAGGGAAGCGTTGTCTTTCCTGAGGGGGCGCTTATCGAACCGGGATCTGAAATGATAATCGCCAGAAACGCCGATTCATTCCTGAGGCAGAACGGTCATCTACCGGATTTCTCACTGACATATTCTAATTCCCTTTGTCCTATCATCGAAAGCTCAGGAAACTTCAGATTGTCCAACGATGGGGATGAAATCATTCTCATGAATGAAGATCGAGATGTCATGGATGCGGTCGCGTTCGGAAAATCCTGCGACTCCGAATCGCTCGGAGGATCTTGGGTCGGCGGTGCTGTTCCGGACGCAGGGCGCAGCAGGATCATATCAAGGCGATCGTCCGGCGATTCGTTGGTCGATACGGATTCCAAAACGGATTGGCTTGCATTGAGAGACACGAGGCCTGGTCAGTCCCAATTCGATGTCGAGCGGACCGAGGCAAAATTGACCCCGCTCATATTGCCTGATCATTCCAATCTGATAATAGATGTCCTACTATCAGCAAGGAAATCGGTTCTTTTGTGCTCCTATCAGCTTGATTCTTTTCAGCTGAGTGCAGCGATTTCGCGCCTGTTAGCTCAGGGAGTCAAAATCGAGATCTTGATCGAGGGATCACCGGTAGGGGGCCTCGATGATGATTCGATCAATGTCATCACTGCTCTGCATGAGGAAGGCGCCAAATGCTTTCTCATGAAGAAAGACTCGGAGCTGATGCGCAGGTACAGCTATCTTCATGCAAAATATTTGATAGTCGATGGCCGGACAACCGTTATCATGAGCGAGAATTTTGTCAAGGAAGTATTCGATATGGAATTAGGCAAGGGAAATAGAGGATGGGGAGCGATCATCGAATCCGAAGCGATTTCCTCATCTCTTGCCTCGCTTTTTCGATACGATTCTCTTGAAATGTTCTCCGATGTGTGGGCAGTCGACGATGATCTCGGCCAAGACCCGTTGGACATCATCCAATCGACCCTCAACCTGCCGGTCAGGTTCACTCCTGCTCCACCGTCAGATTTCTGCCATCTGGAGTTGTACATTTCTCCCGACTGCGAAAATGACGCATT
>JAOUEZ010000183.1 GCA_029858465.1 Thermoplasmata archaeon
AATTTTAATGCTCAGCTATCACTGTCCTCTATCCATTCCTGGCTCATCACAATCTCAAGGAATCCCTCGAGATGCCCTGCGAGAAGCACATTGTCCGTGAATCCGCAGGCAGTAAGATCCGATGATGCGATGAGCGCCTCCTCGCCGTCCGCAACGATGTCCGTAGCAATCAGCGATCTTCTTCTGACCGCCTGCGTGCATATCGGCAATTTCACGAACGGAGGAGCGATAACCAAGACATCAACCCCTTTTTCAATAGCTTTCTCAAACAGCTTCAGATGATGCTTTCTTATCGTACTGATGTTCGGAGATGATATGATGAACCTGTCCCTCGCCCTTTCCAGCATCTCTCCCATTTTCCTGATAACCCTCTCTTTGCCATTCATGGTGTAAATGACCTGAGGGATGCCTCGATGAGCGAGTTCTTCCTGAAGATCGATTATTCTATCAAAGGTCGATTCGATGTCTCCGGTGAGCCGGCCTTTGATCGTAACAGGGTCCAAAGGGTCGAATCTTTTGGGCCGAGACTCGCTCTGAGAGATGAACCCTCGAGCAATCAATGATTCAAGAGCCTTGTATGCCGACGTCCGAGGGACCTGCGCCAATTCGGCAATCTCCTCAGCCCTTCCTCCGTCAATCGCAATCGCAGCCAAGTAACATTTTGCCTCATAATCAGTTAGACCCGCTTTCTTCAATTCTTCTGAGAGCGGACCGATTTTCGATAAGACGCTCGAAAGGGAGCCAGTCCCAATGGGTTCTGCATTATTTGCGACCATATTGTAGCTCAATAAGCGACAAAATGCTTAAATCTTTCTCGAAACATTCTTTTGCTCGAAGGGAAAAGGATGCTCACAAGACCATCCGCTATACCGAAAGGGCTACCTAAGGACATAACCTCGATTTGTCCCGAGTGCGGAAAGCTGATTCCGGGCAGATTGAGGGATGAGAACGGCAAGGTCGTCATGGAGAAGAGCTGCGAGGATCACGGATCGTTTTCCGACGTCGTCTGGTCCGACACGGAGCTTTATCTCAAAGCCGAGAGCTGGGCAAAGGACGGAATAGGCGTCGAGAACCCAGCAATAAAGGATGCGAAGACTTGCCCGTTCGACTGTGGGCTCTGCAATCTTCACTTGAGCCATACTGCTCTTGCCAACGTGGACCTGACCAACCGGTGCAATCTGAAATGTCCGATATGCTTCGCCAACGCGAACGCCGCCGGGTACGTCTTTGAGCCTGATTTCGATACGGTTGTCAAAATGCTCCAGATGCTGAGGGATGAACGGCCGGTCCCCACCCCGGCGGTGCAATTCTCCGGCGGAGAGCCCACGATTCACCCCAAATTCGTCGAGATAATCAAGAAGGCCAGCGAGATGGGATTTTCTCAGGTACAGGTCGCAACAAACGGGGTCAGATTTGCAAACGAGCCCGAATTCATCGAGGCGTCTAGGAAAGCAGGCTTGAACACAATCTACCTTCAATTCGACGGCCTCAGGGAGGACATATACATCGCCGCAAGAGGCAAGCCACTTCTAGAGGTCAAGAAGAGAGCCATTGAAAACATAAGAAAAACGCCCGATCATCCATCGATAGTTCTCGTCCCGACGGTCGTCAAAGGGATTAATGACGACCAGGTCTGGCCGATCGTCAAGTTCGCAATGCAGAACATGGACATCATAAGAGGCATCAACTTCCAGCCTGTCGCATTCGCTGGGCGGATATCGCAGGAGGAGCGGCAAAGCCAGAGGTATACAATTTCAGATCTTGTTCTCGAGATCGAGAGACAGTCCAAAGGCGCGATAAGAAGAACAGACTGGTATCCTCCGCCCGCGGTGGCGGTCATAAGCGACCTCGCAGGGATGCTGATGGGCAAGAAATATGTGACATTCACGACGCATCCAAATTGCGGACTTGCAACTTACCTCTTCATAAATAAAGAGACCGGCGAGATTACGCCGATACCCAAATTCATCAAAGTCGACAACATTTTCAAGGAAATGCAGCGATTGACAGAAAAGGCGGAGAAGAGGCGCTTTCGCTTCATCACGAAGATACAAGTTCTGATGCTTTTAAGAAGGAACATCGACAAGAAGAACCTCCCGAAGGGGCTGAGCAGGACCAAGTTCCTCAGGACGCTCGGCAGCCTATTCAGCGATAAGACGAAGAAGAGCCTTGCCAAATTCTCCTGGGACATGCTTTACATTGGTTCGATGCACTTCCAGGACTCATACAATTACGATATCGACAGAGTCATGCGATGCAGCATCCACTATACAACTCCCGACGGAAGGATAATCCCGTTCTGCGCCTACAACTCGGGACCCGTATATCGTACCGAAATCGAGAAGAAGTTCTCCATGCCTCTGGACAAATGGAGGAAGGAGAAGGGGGCAGAATATACATGAGCCGCCTGAAGAACAGGTTCGAGAAGATCGCCGTTGACCAGGAGATTTGCATGCACTGTGGAGCATGCGTCGGAACCTGTCCGGAAAACGCCATGTTCCTACATGATCTCACGGTCTCGGCTGATGAAAACTGCAACGGATGCGGTTATTGCGTCAGGGTCTGCCCGATCGGCGCGATAGAGCGGGTCAAGAGAGGTGCGGCGCAATGAGCACCATCGAGACCGACATCGTCGTCGTGGGAGCTGGTCCAGCTGGTTCCATGACAGCCCGATACGCCGCGAAGGGCGGCGCAGATGTTGTCATCATCGAAAAAAGGCAGGAAATCGGTTCTCCCGTCAGATGTGCCGAGGGTATCTCGAAAAGCCTTCTGCAGAAGATAGACCTCGTCCTCGATGGAAAAGATGTCGCGCGCGAGGTCGTCGGGGCGAAGATAATATCCCCATCGGGACACGTCCTCACGATATCCGAAAAGCAGGCTGGGAACGAGGT
>JAOUEZ010000184.1 GCA_029858465.1 Thermoplasmata archaeon
CATCATTTTCTATCTCTTTTGCGGAATCGTGCCTGCAAATCAGGCCTGATTCTCAAGGAGTCCGTTATTAAAAACAACTTATAAAAGAATTTCTAGCGCCACATTATCAATTTCGATATCCAATGGAAATGGAGGTTTTTCCATTGGAAATGAAGCATTGAAAGGGGATTGATCGCGATTATTTTCCAAATAGAATTTTCTTGCATTTTTCTAAAGGAACATCGAGAAAAATCCCTGCATATCTTCGGAAAACATCTCAAAAGGAGATGACCGTTTTCTCAATAAAGGCATCTAGGAAATCCGCGATAGGAGATATTCATTATTCGTCTATATTGCTTGACATTATTTATCATACTAGCTATATATGCTCAATTTTTTCAAATTCTTGAGTGAAAATATGATTTTAAATTATTCCTCAACCGTTGATTTTTTAACCGATTTTTCTAATCCTAATAAATCTCATTTTTGAGAATGAATATCCATTTTGCCCCGAAAAAAGGATGTACACAAAAGTACAAAATCGGAAATTCTTAATCGACAATCCAGAAAAAACCCGTTGCATTTTTTTCTCTAATAGAGAAAGATCATCCAGTAGAAATTCTTATATAGTGAATCAATGATAATGACATCTGTCTGACGAAATTCCCGAAATCGTCGGACAAGAGGCGTGATAGATGGCCGGGTCGGAACGAGTGACGATTCGGATCCCCGAAGAGAGGATCCACAAGCTGCAAGCTCTAGTCGAAGCTGGCAAGTTCGACACGATTTCCGATGCTGTACGCGCAGCAATCGACAAATTCGTGCAGGACGAGTTCACGCCTGAGTATATCGAGAAGGTGACCGTTGAGCTGCCTAAGGGCAACGTCGTTGACCTCCAGCAACTCGTGCACACCGGTGACTCGATATCTGTAGACGATGCGATCCGAAATGCGATCAGGGAATACATCAGACTGAAGATGTCCAAGGCAATGGACGAGCTGGACAAGTGAACCACTGACCAGCGAAGGGATGGGATGCACCGTGCATCCACAATGAAACAGCGAAAGCTAGGCAGGGAAAAAACGATGACATTCGCAAGGCTCGTCGAAGCGGCCTTAGAAAACGCAGGCCCGAGCGCAATGGCAGAGATAGGGCCAAAGATAGCCGTGATAGGATGCGGCGGCGGAGGGTGCAACAGCATCAACCGCATGAGAGCCTTGGGTCTCACTGGTGTTGAGACATTTGCTATCAATACCGACAAGTACCATCTATCATCAGTATCAGCTGACAAGAAGTTGCTCATCGGAGAACACATCACCAAAGGCTTCGGGACCGGAGGTGATCCTTTCGTGGGTGAGAAATGCGCGAGAGATTCGTACGATGAGATATCCAAAATGCTGAGGAATTTCGACCTCATTTTCTTGACAGCAGGCATGGGAGGCGGATCCGGAACTGGCATTGCACCGATTGTGGCTGAATTGTCCAAGAAATCGGGCGCTCTCACCGTGGCGCTGGTCACGACGCCTTTCTCATACGAGCGTGGCCGAATGCCCATCGCTCAGCAGGGGATTGAGAGATTGAATCAATCGACCCATTGCACAGTTGTTCTTGACAATAACAAATTGCTGAGACTCGCACCAAAGCTACCGATTGACAAGGCTTTTGGAGTCATGGATCATCTGATAGCTGACACTGTCAAGGGGTTATCTGAGACCTTGTTCGAGACCAGCATGATAAACATTGATTTCTCCGATTTCCATAATGTGATGTCGACTGGCGGAATCGGGACAATGCTGCTCAGCGAGAGCGAAGATGTTCCAGAACTCATATCGGAATCCTTGAGCAACCCGTTCCTCGATATCGATATCAGCGAGGCAAAGGGTGCGCTAATCCACATCACTGGAGGGCACAATATGTCGTTGAAGAATGCCTATACGGTCTTCCAGGGAATAATCGACAAGCTCCCATCGGCAAGGAATATAAAATTCGGAGCGAAGGTCATCGACGATGACGCGAGCGGTGTCATGAAAGTCATGGGAATTGTCACAGGAGTGAAACCAGATATCTTAGGCGCTCAGGCCGAATCTGGAGCATACATCTGCAGGGTAAAAAGCGTAGCATTCACATGATCCAACTCATTCTTTCTTGATCTTTCTTATAGCCTCTTTTAGAGCGCCCATCATCGTGTGATATTCCCATTTTGAGAGAACCGCCCTGCCGATAATGCGCCTGAACATGACTGTTGTCTTTACCCTCTTGTGCTCGGGATATTCTGAGATATCCAGGAGAGATCGGAATTGCTTTGCCAACCGATTGATTTCCATCTTCCCAGCGCTCTTCGATTCCCATTTCTCGATATGCAGGAGATAGAGCTCATAGAACACTATTGATGCGGCATGGCTCACGTTCATTATCGGATACTCCTCGGAGGCGGGTATTGTTACGAGCAGGTCGCATCGCATCACGGTCTCCCTGTCAAGACCGAAATCCTCCTGGCCGAACAACAATGCTATCTTGCCCCTGTAATTCTTGATCTTCTTCGAGAACTCTCTGGGCGATTGCGCTATCCTTCCGAATTTCTTATCATTCTCAGTTCTGACTCCCGAAGTGCCGACGACCATATCTATTCCGACGAGTGCTTTGTCCAGTTTCTTGAAAATCTTAGCATTTTCGAGAATTGCTTGTGCGTGCATCGCTCGCTTTTTCGCCTCGATGCCGATCGCGCATTCGGGGGAGACCAAACGCAGCTCCTGCAAACCGAAGTTCATCATTGAACGTGCCAAGGCGCCAATGTTCCCCTCGTTCTGGGGTTTGACGAGAATCACGCAGATTTCTGGCATATACGCGACCAACACGTAGATATTGAGGGAATATATC
>JAOUEZ010000022.1 GCA_029858465.1 Thermoplasmata archaeon
GGGTTCTATGAGCGATGCGGTAAAGTGAAGACTCTCGGCGGAGGAGTCGGATCGATCAGCGTCATTGGGGCGGTATCCCCGTCAGGAGGAGATTTCTCGGAGCCTGTGACACAGAACACACTGAGGATCGTGAAGGTCTTTTGGGCGCTCGATTCAAAGTTGCGAGAGCGAAGGCACTTCCCGGCGATCAACTGGCTCACATCCTACAGCCTCTACAGCGGCCAGCTGGACGACTGGTACAGAAAGAACATCAACGAGGATTGGAACGGCCTGAGACAGTGGGCGATGGAAACGCTTCAGAAAGAATCGGAGCTGCAGGAGATAGTCCAACTGGTCGGTTCCGACGCTCTCCCGGAGGAGCAGAGACTGATTCTGGAAATTGCGAGGATGATCCGGGAATACTTCCTGCAGCAGAGCGCGTATCATCCGGTCGACACCTACAGCCCTCTCAAAAGACAGTTTGCGTACATGGATGCGATCAGGAGATTCGGAAAGCTTGCTCAAAAGGCAATCTCGCTCGAAATCTCTCTCGACAAAATAATCGAGCTGCCGTGCAGGGCCGAGCTCGGCAAAATGAAGTTCGAGGAAAAAATCGACACCGAGCTGCCGAATGTCGTCAAGGACATAGAGAAACAGTTTGCTGAGCTGGGGGTGTGAAGAGATGCTGAAGGAGTACAAGACGATCAAAGAGATTGCGGGCCCCCTGATATTCGTTGAGAAGACCGAGCCAGTAGGATATGGCGAGCTGGTCAAGATCACACTGCCCGACGGGTCCATGAAGAGAGGGCAGGTTTTGGATACTTCGAGGGATGTTGTCGTCGTTCAGGTGTTCGAAGGCACCGGAGGAATCGACCGTCAATCATCGGTGAAATTCCTAGGGGAAACGCTCAAGATGCCCGTCTCAAAGGACATGCTCGGCAGAATCCTCTCCGGAGCGGGGGATCCGTTGGATGGAGGTCCTCCGATTATCCCTGAGGACCGTCTCGACATTATCGGCGCGGCGATAAACCCGTACGCCAGGGACAATCCCCAGGAGTTCATTCAGACAGGAATATCAACGATCGACGGAATGAACACCCTTGTGAGAGGGCAGAAACTCCCGATATTCTCAGGAGCAGGTCTGCCCCACAATGATATCGCGCTTCAGATCGCGCGACAGGCGAAGGTTCTCGGGAGCGGCGATGTATTCGCCGTGGTTTTCGCCGCAATGGGCATCACAAGCGAAGAAGCACAATATTTCATGAGGGACTTCGAGAGGACAGGCGCGCTGAAAAGAGCGGTCGTCTTTCTCAACCTTGCGGATGACCCGGCGATCGAGCGTCTCATTACACCGAGACTCGCACTCACGACCGCCGAATATCTCGCATTCACACAGGACATGCACGTCCTTGTCATTCTGACGGATATCACGAACTACTGCGAGGCGCTGAGACAGATTGGTGCCGCGAGAGAGGAGGTTCCAGCGAGGAGAGGATACCCAGGATACATGTACACCGATCTTGCATCGATGTATGAACGAGCTGGAAGGATCAAGAACAAGAAAGGGTCGATCACTCAGGTGCCGATCCTGTCCATGCCGGGTGACGATATCACACACCCTATTCCTGACCTGACCGGATACATAACTGAAGGTCAGATCGTGGCATCGAGAGAATTGCACAGGGCGGGCATCTATCCGCCTGTCGCTGTCGGCAGATCCTTGTCCCGTCTGATGGGGCAGGGGATCGGCGCAGGACACACAAGAGACGATCACAGGGCGTTGTCCGATCAGCTTTACGCCGCATACGCGGAAGGGAGAGATCTTAGAGGGCTGGTCGCGATAGTCGGCAAGGAAGCCCTGTCATCTAGGGATAGAAAATTCCTGGATTTCGCCGACGCCTTCGAGGACCGTTTCGTCAGGCAGCGGCACGATGAGGATAGGACCATCGAGCAGACGCTAGATCTCGGATGGGATCTGCTGGCTTCCCTGCCGGAGGACACCTTGACCAAGATCGATCGTAAGCTCATCGACAAATATCATCCCGCGCACAAGAAGAAGTAGAGGTCGTCAGAATTGCCAAGAATCGAGATACAGCCCACAAGATCCGAGCTTCAGGAAACCAATCGGAGGATTCATCTCACAACGAATGGGCACAGGATACTGAAGCTTAAGCGGGACGGTCTGATAATGGAATTCTTCAAGATACTCGATGAGGCAAAGGATATCCGCGAGGATATCGTCAGGAAATACCAGGAATCCTCGGAACGGATCGCGATCGCCGATGCGGTCGACGGGGTGCTAGCAGTGCGCTCCGCCGCGCTCGCGATATCGCGAAAACCAAAGATAGAATTGCTGACGAGGAATCTGATGGGGGTAGTCGTACCGGAGATTGAGGCCACGACTATTCGAACCCCTCCGGAAGACCGCGGGTATGGCATCATAGGCACATCCCCTCACATCGATCTCGCTGCAGACTCATATCAGCGTCTGCTCGAGACCGTAGTCAAGGCAGCGGAGCTCGAGACGACGATGCGGAGACTGCTTGAGGAGATAGAGCGGACGAAGAGACGGGTCAACGCTTTGGAATTCAAAGTCCTTCCCGATCTGCTCGAGACGAAGAAGTTCATCGAGATGCGCCTCGAGGAGATGGAGCGAGATAATATATTCCGATTGAAGCGGATAAAGGCAAAGGCCAAAGAAGCATGAAAGAAAAATATACCATCGAGAGATTGATGGGCACTCCCGAAAAGCGCGCCCGTCTGGCGCGCATCATATACATAATATCCTACGTAATGCTATTGCTCGGTTTCGTTCTCATAATTCTGTCGTTCATATATCCCGATCTTCTCAGGTGAACTTCACTACTCTTGCCTTCCCGATCCCGAGATGAACCATGAACGCCTTGCACGGGTCGGGCATGTGGTTGTGCATGCGCTGAAAAGCAGTCTGCGATTGCCAAGTTGAAGCGTTTATCATTATCACGCCCCTGTAATCGCCCATGCCCGCATGATGGACGTGTCCCGTGACGAAAATGTCCGGGATGTCCTCTATGACGAGGTAGTCTTTCTCTTCGGGCGCAATCGCCGTCCTTTCACCGTATATCGGGGCGAGATGTCTCCTTCTCAACATCTCCTTCATGACGTCGAGCGGCTTGTCATAGCTCAGACCGGGTATTGCAGCTATCCAGTCATCTATGCTCCTTCCATGGTAGATCAGGATGTTCCTCCCTTCAAGCTCGATCTGCGCGGGATTTCCGACCATGCTCACGTTCGAATCAAAGAATTTCCCAAAAGATTCGGGCAATGATGGCTGTGGTTCTGCTAATCTGACGGCGTCATGGTTTCCAGGGCATGCGATAATAGATATGTCGTCCCTGATCTCCTTGAGATATTCGGCGAGCAATTCATACTGTCTGTATATGTCGTCGATTCTTAGCTCATCTTCTTGTTCCGGGTATATTCCGATGCCGTCCACAAGATCTCCGGGCATTATCATGTATCTGACATTTTTCGCCTCATCAGCGGTCTTGAGCCAATCGATGAACGAGTTCCATTGATTCTCGAGGAACATATCGCTTCCCACATGGATGTCGCCAACGAATATCGCCCAAGCATCGGAGTCGTTCTTCTTCATTCCCCCGCCTACTGGCACATCCGGGCGAATGATTTCGTCGGCGACGATCATGTCGCCCTTCTTTGCGACCTTGCCGATGACTCCAATGACCTCGTCACTCACGATTGTATCTGAGAATGCAGGTGAATTTTTTATGGCCAGCACGAGAATCGAATCATCCTCATCCTCGAGCCTGATCAGCCTGTGCCCATTTTTTGTGGTCCTGACCTCGCTCACCATGCCGACGAGTCTAATCTCTCCATCGCTTCTCCTTGCCTTCGATATCGAGGCTGCACCCAAAAGTTCTCTTCTTCTCAAAAGCAATTTCTTAACCGTCTTGTATCTGCTCCGGAACAGTTTCACAAAGCTGTTGATGTCTCCGATACATGTCGAATTGCCAGTTATATCTTTTAAAACATTTATCTTTGGTTCCATCGGTGGCTTTGATATTTTTGTCAGAATATTGATCTGATTCATCTCGGCAATGTTCTTCGAACTCAAGATGTTCTGAAGTTGCCCAAGAGTGATTATCATCGAAGAGTTCCTTTCCGAGATGAGCAGTTGAGTCTCAACGAGTTCCAGTGGGTTGGGTTGCCTGCATAAGAAATCCGCTGCGTCGGGCTCTATGAGCACTCCGTGTTTGGAAAGCAGTTCAAGAACCCGTCGCTTCATACTCGGTTACTAGCAATAGCGACTTTAAATAGATTGCTTCTGATTCTCGAGCCGTGCAGTTGAAACGAAAAACCAGCATTTTTTCTATTTCCAATTTTGAGAACACATTTGAACGCTCAAAGATATTCATTATCGACGGTGAGACAAAGAATGCCGTAGAATCCGGGGATGAATTTCATGAGAAATATGCGAGTTCGTCCGATATTACTAATTCTATCGTGAGTTCTCCCCACATTAAAAGGAACAATCTCGTGAGTAAGGGAGCGGGCGCATCATGATAGGCATCTCTAGTCCGACATTCTCATTTGCACCCTTCGATCAAGTTTTAGAGCGCATTGCAAAAGAATTCGAATTGTGGGAAATAGTCGCGGAGTTTGAACATATTTTGGATAAAAATGAGGAAAGAATTTCGTATGCATCCGATTCTTACGATATCAAATTTCAGGCTCATGCGCCGATTGCGGATATGAATATCGGTAGCCCGGTAGAAAATATCCGGGAAGCGTCTCTCAAAGAGCTCTTCTCATTGATTGATGCCTGCGACAGACTTTCGATAGATCTCCTGACGTTGCACCCCGGAATGGCAATTGCATATGGAGAAGAGCTCAAGCCGAAGGTCAGAGACGCGACTCGGCAATCGTTGAAACAGATAGACCGGAAACTACAGGATTTGAATGTTCGTGTCGCTTTGGAAAATATGCCTCCCGCCGATTGGAGCATAGGCTATGATCTCAAAGAGTTGCTATTGATGATCGAAGGAACAAAGATTGGGATATGCTTCGACACGGGTCATGCGAATGTCGCGCATACCGTCGATACTTTCGTGAGGGATGATTATCCTCTGATAAATATTCACATTCACAACAACTCAGGATTGTTCGACGAGCATCTGATTCTCGACAAGGGCAGTCTCGACTTGAAATCGGTAGTCTCGCGCCTCAAGAAATTCTATGAAGGGAATTACGTTATCGAGGCACGGACTCTCGAAGAGGGCATGGAGAGCAGGGACATTCTAAGAAACATGCTTGACGACTCAGCATGATCGATGGAAAAATTTTCAGGTCCTGCCGAGTTCTGCCGGATATTGAGGATCTCGGGCTTTCGTCCATCGCTCGTACGCATCTCGGAAGAATCGAACGACCTTCATGGAATAATAGACGAAGAACATGCCACCGGCCAATAACCATATAATTGTCATCAATCCGAAAAGAGGGGAGCTGGTGGCGTTCAGATATGTCAGCGGGATGCTCAGGAAATTGAAGGCGAAATGGAACATCACAGCCGCAAAGAATCCGATTCTGATAAAAATATAGCCAAAGCAAAAGCCTACTAGGATCGAAGGAGGCACTTTCCAGAAATCCCAGCCAGGTGCGTGCGCCAGGCCGAACATGAGTGCCGAGAAGATTATCAATCCGATTTCGACTGCGCCAAGATTCAGATTCCCGCCCACGAAATATCTTTTTGGCGATTTGAGTGCTTCCCGCCTGAACAATAGATCTATCCAGAGCAGAGGCACTCCGATCAATAGAACCCTTGATATGATCTCCTCCCAGACGGATGCGTCGGCGAAATTGTATATCATCAGCCAAAGGGGCATCGTCTCGTAATCGGGGACATTCGGAGCCGCTCCTCCTGTTCTTAATAGCATATAATATATCATGTTGAATACTAGCATCGCGAAGAATAGTCCGCCGAGCGTGAGTATCTCGCTATGCTTGCCTGGTTTTCCGTCAATCATCTCTTTCAATGTTTTCTTGATGCTTTTCCCCATCAGCAATAGATAGGAGATTGTTATCGTGCCCGCGAGGAACAGATAGAACAGAACCAACGCGGTCCCTGATATGCTGATTATTGGTGTCGGGAAGGGTATCATGATGAAGAGATAATCCGTCCTAGAAAAGAGATTGTCGACTATCTCGGATGTCATTATCAGCATGACAATGACTGCCAAAACGAGGTAGATGAACAATGAGAGGCTGCAAGCAGTTCCCAATTGCTTCAGCAGCTTCTTCATTTCTGCTGCCCATCGCTTCTTCTCCTCATCTCCCCAAGATTGAGGTCTCGGTTGTGGCTGATAATAATATGGGTATGTCCACTGCTGCTGAGCTGGTGAAGGTGTCTGTCGCTGGGCAGATTGCGGATCCCCAATCATCACTCGGATTCTCCTGCTGTCATAAGCTTCAGATTCCTATTTTATCGTTGCTAGTTTCTGCCATGCATCATAAATGAACAGAATGAATCCAGACCACAAAATATAAGACATTACCTTGGGATATTCCGGCCATAGAACTGATTGTTCGGGGTGAGCTGCTGACACAAGATACTGGTATGGAGAGGTCAATTAAGCTCAGGCGAGAGGAGCTTATAGCGACCAAGAAGCTTTATGAGACCGTCATGACCTTCGCGGCTCATGGTCTGTTTTACCGTGCAGGGAGGCTTATTGGCGAGAGAATCGCTAAGACCCTCGGTACGGATGTCGCAGACTTGAAGCAATATCTCATCGACGAGGGATGGGTTCTCGATATCGATTTTGAGGGCGACACGGTAATAGCAAAAGGGTCGATCGAGGTTGTCGAATCAGATGTGCCGACTTGCCACATGCTGAGGGGGTTGCTTTCGAAGTTCTTCGAGGAAAAGATCGGGAGGGATGTATACTGCCATGAGAGAAGTTGCCAATCCAAAGGTGACGAATACTGCGTCTTCTCTCTTGATGCGGAGATGATTAAATGAATGAGAGGCGGACCACAGGAATCCCAGGTCTGGATGACATGATCGCAGGAGGCTTTCCGTTCCCCTCCGCAATACTCATTGTCGGCGAACCCGGCACTGGCAAGACGACTCTGTCGGTCCAGAGCCTGTTCCATGGCGCAAGCCATGGCGAGAAAGGTTTGTACATAACAGCAATATCCGAGCCGCAATGGCTGGTCCAAAAATTCCTTTCATCTTTCAACTTCTACAATCAGGAAACTGTCGAGAGGGAATTGGTCTCATTCATCGATATCGGCCCCGCACTTATGAAGAATCCTGGCGAGATGCTCAACATCATCAAGAAGAAGATTGAGCAGTACAACCCGCAGAGGGTTGTAATAGATCCAATCACACCGATATGCGACCTGTTGCAATGGCGCGGGGAGACAAGAGAGTTCGTCCACGAGCTTTTCGCGTTCCTAAAAGCCTACGGCTGCCTCGCAATGGTGACCGCGGAGATGTCGTACGATCACATTTCGCGGAGCCTGGAGGCGTACATGGTGGACGGCGTCATCGTGTTATCCTATCCCGAGGAGGAGAAGGTCCGGCGGAAATTCCTCGAGGTCCTGAAGATGCGAGGGACTAAACATACCACCGGAAGACAGCTGATCGATATAACCGATGAAGGGCTTGCAGTGCAGGCGGGCCTGCGCTGAGCGAGGGACCGATATGCAATCGCCCGGCTCGAAAATACCGGCCGGCCGATCTTATCTTTTCGTAGAGGACAGCGAATACGCCGCATTCGCAGTCCTCAGGTACCTTCTTGTTGAGGGCAGGCGGGCACTGATCTTATCAAAGACTCATCCGGAGAAGATCGCGGAGCGGTATCAGGTAGACTGCCCGGTGATTTGGATCGTTGGCAAGCCCCCGCCAGGCAGCAAGGTGATAACTATTGATCCGCAACGGCTCGGGCGTATCTATTCCTTGATAGCGGACTTCGTCAAGAACAATCCCGGGGCGGTTGTCCTTCTGACCGGCATCGATTACCTCATCGCAGAAAACGATTTTCAGGCGGTAATGAAGACCCTTCAGCTGGCAAATGAGACTGTTGCGATGTCGAACTCGATACTTCTGATTCCAGTGAGTCCCGAATCGATGCAAAAGCAGGAATTCAGCTTCCTCGAGAGAGAGATCCCACCAATCGATATCAACGTGGATTTCCTTTGACAGCTCCTGCTGCGGAATCTTTTTTGAGATGTATCACCTTAGGCTTTTCCGTGGCCGAAAAAAAGTTGGGCAAAATCCATGTCTATACCGGGAACGGCAAGGGGAAGACGACGGCATCGTTCGGCCTTGCCATTCGTGCTGCGGGCAGGGGGCTCTCTGTTCTCATTATCCAGTTTTTGAAAGGGAAGACTGAATCAGGCGAGGTAATTTCTGTAAGGCGGCTGGGCATAAAAGTTGAGCAATACGGAACAGGCAGCTTCCTTTGGCAGGAGGAACTCTCCAAAGAAGACCGTCTTGAGGCCGAGAAAGCATTCGCAAGGGCAGAGAAAGCGCTTATGAATAGGGAAGCCGACTTGATAATATTGGATGAGATCAATGTTGCAGTAACGCTCAATATTGTCTCGATAGATGATCTTCTCAGAATTATCGACTCAAAGCCGAAAGATGTAGAACTTGTCCTCACAGGCAGGGGAGCTAAGCAGGAACTCATTGCAAGGGCGGATTATGTTACTGAGATGTTGCTGCAGAAACATCCCTATGAGAAAGGCTCTGGCGCGAGGATTGGTATTGAATATTGAATGGCCGAACAGCATCCTATCGATATAGATCATGTCTGCTTCTTCGCGACCGATTCAGTCAATAGAAATCGGATTTCCTCATTGGTGAAAGTCGAATTTCTCCTCAGTCCTTCTTCGTCCTTGTCTCTAAGCATCGTCAAGATCATAGGAGAGCCTCTGGACATTGCAAATATTCTCCTGAGCGCCTCATCCGGGATCTCATCGTTCCCTAATAGTATCTTGGAATCTTTTTCGCATAATCCCTTTAGAACCATCTCCTGGACATTTCCAGATTGCAGATGCTCCTTCCTGTAGAATCTATTGTATGAAGGTGTCGAATCCCTGCAAGTCACGATGATTTTTGCGCCGTCTCTCCTCTCCACAAGGCTGCTAAAGAAACCTACGATCTCCTCATCAACGTCGAAATATCCATCAAACATCAACAGGATATTCGATCCCGCGGATGACTCAATCATCATTTCTTGCTTGATCTTCAATAGGTCCGCGAACGATTCGAGTCTGTTCCTCAAGTCTTCCAATGATCGGTGCTTCAACAAGGAAACCCATAGAATGTTCCAATTGTCCAGCATTTGAATGAAGTGCTTTGCCAGGCTGCTTGTCCCTATGCCCTTTGCGCCGTATATCGCAAGCATGCCCGCCCTCGATTTCAAGAACTGCTTCATCTGCTCAAGTGATTCCTCCCTGTTGAGGAACAACGATATTTTGGGGGAATCGGAGAAATCGGTGACTCCGGTGATCATCATCGCGTCAAGATCTATGAAATCCTCCTGCCCGGTCAATCTGATTATATTGATGCGGCGGTGGAAGGCCGTCTCGATCTGCTTGAGGGTCATTCCCTGCACCATTGTATTCTGAATTTTCGCGGGTATTATCTGGGAAAGAATGGTATCTTCTATTTCCTTTGCTCGGGCGAGGCCTCGAGGTGTGATTAGGTATACTTTCACCCTCTTTTCCCCGTCCTTCACATGCTTTTTCGATTCCTCGATGTATCCCGCAGAAATCAGTTCCTTTACAGCCCGGGGCACGTGACTTCTAGATATCCCGACAGCTGCCGCTATGCCTTCTTGCGATATTTCATTAGGCACCTTCTCAGCTCCCCTGTCTATTCTCACCTTTGATAGGTGTAGTAATACCCTGTCCGCTATCGAAGGCACCAATATGTTTCCCATCGGACACCCTCCGCTCTCATGGTCTTGGGCTGTATACTCAAGGATAGAGCGATTTGTAATTTAAAGATGGTCTGCAGTTCCATCCTGAAAGAGCATACCCCCAGGAGAAGTCCGGTAATCGGTACTTACCGCGTCATGTTTATATATTCACCAATTGGTAAACTCATATACATCAGTAGAATTGCACGGATCGGTGGATTATCTTGATGGATGCAAACATCAAATTTAAAAAGGCTTGGTCGGACAAGGGTGTTTCCGAGGTCATTGGTACTATTCTCATGCTGGCCATCACGGTCGTACTTTTCTCGACTATCATGTTGGCGGTCATGAACATACCGACACCCTCTCAAAGGCCATCGGCGGATTTTTCCGCCACCCTGAAATTCACTACCCCGACTGACGCATATCTCAACATCACTCATATGGGCGGAGAAACACTGTTCAACTACTCGACCAGCATATTCATCCTCAAGGGAGAGACGACAACCGCCTATTATCTCGCAGATGGGGGAATCCCATTAACTTGGTCGATCAGCCAGGTATGGTCGATAAAGCTCTCCAGCCTAACTACATCAACAAGGCTGGAAGTCAGAATTATTGATCTCGATTCAAGTTCGACCGTCTGGACAAGTATGGTGAGCAGCGGTCAGACATCGAGCTACCCGATAATACTGCAGAGATGGGTCGATGCGAACATATCGACTTTGACCTTGGACCCGATAAGGAGCAGTGATACAAAAGGCTTCACTTTCTATGTCAGAGTCATCGATTCCGATTATGACCTGAACAGTACTGGCGTATGGGTCGACGCAAGTCCGGTCGGAGGCAGTTCCCATAAGGTCCGCAGCGCGGCATCAGGTGGCGTCTGGGAATTCGTATTCGATCCGGCGTCAGACCCGACCAGCTATGACAAGAAACCATTATTCATACATGCAATAGATGAATTGGGGCACGAATCGATTGAATCTTATGTCCTGTCAGTTCAACAGCCAGATATCACAATAAATGAAGGGGATCAGAATACCTATACGAATCCCCCAGTCGGTGAGGAAGGACTGCCCTCCTACATGGTCTACGTGCACGGCGATCAGGGATATGTCGTCCTCGGCGAGATGAACAACACGAATGTCAGCAGGGAATGGGGCGTCGAGGCGAACACCAGCGATCCGAAGTTCATATTCACGCAGGGGCAGGAATGGGTTTTCATCAGAGTAGGCAGCAAGATCCTCAAGAATGTCGATGCAAAGAACATGTTTTCCGTCCGCAGTCTTTTCTCAAACGAGGAGATAGTCCCACCGAGCAATTCCTCGGGGTTCTCTCTCCTGACGGTCGCAGGTCCCGCATACATATATCAGGCGAAATTCAACAGCTCATTATTGGCGCCTGGCGCATATAATGTATTCATAGATTTATTGAGCTCATCTGTTGAAGGCCAAGCGCCAGCAAGATTCATGGCGGATTTCGTTTTGACCATCCTCGCCCAGCCCGGGCAGGAACCGATTTTCGTCCCGACAGTGACCTTCTGGGATAAGGACAGACGTATTGACGGAACTGCTCAGCAGTGGGGGAATAAGACGACCCCGTACGATCTGTCCGATGTCTCAATGAGCAAGGTATGGGTAGAAATCAAGATGCAGACTGTCGGTGCGGCGGCATCCGCAAGCGTCTACGAGGTCAGAATACTTGACATGAGAGGAAGGACGAATCTCTACGGCGATCCTCCGACTGGGGACGGGATGATAAGCGCCATCGGCTCCGATGGGACCCATGTCTGTTACTATTTCTCGGTGGACCTCAGACTAAGAAACGGAGTTTCTTATAGCGCAGGTATGGGCGCGTATACGATGAGGATTGTCAAAATATTCGATGACAATGAGGGCATCTATTCTATCAGCCAGCCGATTTGGATAAGATCTGCGGTCTCGACCAAGAACTTTGTCGTCGCCAGCTCCGGTTTCGGCCTCGGCGATTCCTCGAGCAACTTCATGCATATCGACTATCTTTTCCAGATAGATAATAACAAGTTCTTCACAACAAGAGTTCTCGAAGCGGCC
>JAOUEZ010000185.1 GCA_029858465.1 Thermoplasmata archaeon
CGTGGGGACGGGGATTGCGACCTTGTCTCCTGATTCGATGTAGCACTTCACCGCAAGATCGATTATCTCATCCGACCCGTTCCCAATGATAATCTGGCATCTATCAACGCCGAATTTTCCTGCAATTGACTCTCCCAACTCGTCTGCAAATACTGACGGATACGCCGATAGACTGTCGAAATCGAATCTCTCTGCGACCTTCTTTACTGCGGGATTCGTCATGAAAAGATTCGAATTGTCATTCATTCTCACGACACCGGGAGGGATAGTGCGGTAGCTGGGACGATTCAGATTAGTCACACTGTCCTTCACGAGAGATGCAATTTTCATTCGAGAACACTCCTCATTCATTTCTTTGCTCTCAATTCCGCAGCTCTCGCATGAGCCTCCAAGCCCTCCGCTCTCGCGATATCTGCTGTGATTCGGGCAAGTTTTCCTGCACCAGCTCTTGTCGTTCTCTGGAATGGTATAATCTTCACAAAGTCGAGCGGCGATAGCGCTCCTCTTGTCGATGCCAGTCCCATTGTCGGAAGGACGTGGTTCGGTCCCGCGCAATAATCTCCGAAAGCTACCGATGACCAATTGCCAAGGAATATCGAGCCCGCATTGCAGATGTTCTTCATCTCCTGTTCTGCGTTTCTGACCGCGAGCAACAGGTGCTCAGGGGCATAATCGTTCGCGAAATCTATCGCGCTCTCGAGAGAATCGCTCGTCAGTATTGTGCATCCTTTCCTGATCGCAGTCTTAAGAATGTCCCTTCTCGGGAGGCGTTTGCTGAATTCGATTATCCTTTCCACGCTCTTCAAAGCAACATCTTTGGACAGCGATATCAGCACTGCTTTTGCATCCACATCGTGCTCGAGCTGTGCGAGCATGTCCATCGCGATCATATCCGGATCGGCCGAAACATCAGCAACCACAAGGATTTCAGACGGCCCGGCGAGGAATTCGATATCGCAATCCTTCCTGACAAGCTGCTTCGCCAAGGTCACATATTTATTGCCCGGGCCGATGATTTTTTCAACCGGGAGCATCTCATTGATGCCATATGCCATCGCAGCGATCGCTTGCACTCCCCCGATCTTGTATATCTCTGTCGCCCCAGCGATGTCCGCGGCTACGAGCATCGAATCATCGATGGACCCATTCCTTCGAGGAGGCGTACAGAGCACGATCTCGGGCACATGAGCGACCTTCGCTGGGATGCATCCCATGAGGACTGATGACGGATATGTCGCAGTCCCTCCTGGAGCGTATATTCCGACTCTTGCGAACGGCTCTACTTTTTGACCAAGCATGCCGGATTTGCATTTGATTTTGAATTCCGAGATCATCTGTCTTTTCTGGAATCGGTATATGTTCTGGGCCGCCTCGTTCAACGCCCTCACGAGCCTTTTTGGGGCTTTTTTGAACGCTCGGGATATCTCCTCTTCGGACACTCGGAAGCTCTCGAGCTCGGCCTTGTCATATCTTTTTACATATTTCGTGACGGCTGAAGACCCCTTCTTCCTTACGTCTTCCACGATTTTCCTTACCGAGGGTTCGATGTCTCTGAATTCGTACTGCTGTCGTCTGAACAGTCTCTTCTTCTCATCATCCGACATCGATGACAGTCTCTTGATCTTGATCAAGGTATCAGCCTCTCTATTGGTAGTACTAGAATGCCTGTTGCGCCTACCGATTTCAGCATCGTCACGATACCATTCACCTCGTCCTCATCGGCCACCGCGTGCACGGCAACGAAATCCTCTCTACCCATTATGTTCATCACCGTCGGCCCGGATATGCCCGGGAGCAACATTGGCAGCTCTGCAAGCTTATCCTTCGGAACATTCGCCATCAGATATCTTTTTTTCTTCGCGTTCAGCACGCTAGAGACTGCCGATTTGATTTCCTCTATCTCCTCATTCTTCTTTTGCATGCTGTCAATGTTGGCTATCATTACTGCCTGCGTCTCGACGATGGTTCCGATATCTCTCAGGTGATTCATTTTCAGTGTCGATCCCGTCTCCGTAAGATCCGTGATGAGATCCGCTACTCCGATGTGCGGAGCAAGCTCGGTTGCCCCTGTTACGGGCACGATCTCCACCTTCTTGCCAAGTCTATCGAAGTAGCTCCTGGTCAGGTTCGGGAAGGAGGTCGCCACCCTGGATCCTTCCTCCACATCCTTCGCCGAGGCGACCGCTGACGTTTCTGGAACAGCCAGCACAAGGCGGCAACGGCCGAATCCCAGCGGCATAAGAGTCTCAACCTTCTTTCCGCTCTCGAGCAGAAGATCGAGCCCTGTGATGCCGAGATCAGCCGCTCCTGTCTCAACGAATTCGGATATATCGTCCGCCCTTGCGAAGAGCACCCTGTATCGTCCCTTCCCGATGTCCATCATCAGCGTTCTGCCTGGGTCGTCAGGTATTCCGAAACCGATCTTGTTCAGTATGCTCACAGCCTTGCTGCTGAGTCGCCCTTTGTTAGGTACTGCTATGCTTAACATCAGATCAAACCTCCCGATCTTCCAAGACCGATTCGGAGCCTTGTCAGACCAGGTGAACGGCATACGGTTTTAAGAACTGCTCGGAAAAAGACATCGATTCTCGAAAAAGTGCTGCCGCTGAAAAAACTGCTCCGTCGATTAGGAGTGAAGGCAACCAGACAAAGTTGCATCATTTGCGCTCATGTCGATTCCTCGAAAGGGTGTGAGAAAGGAGGAGATACTAAATATTATCGGTCTGAAAGCCAGAATGTCGATGAACAGATAGCCATCAACGCTCCGTATGCCTTAGCAGTTTGAGAAGTCCGTCCTCGAGTTCGAATGTTAATTTCTTGCCAGACGGTGTCTCCGGAGGAGTGA
>JAOUEZ010000186.1 GCA_029858465.1 Thermoplasmata archaeon
ACGCCTTGACGGCATAATGCTCAATTTTGGATTGTCCCAATAATCCCTGCTCGCGGATGCTCTTTCCGAGCATGACCTTTGTGGCGATCTTCGCAAGAGGTTTTCCGATAGCCTTTGAGACGAACGGGATTGTCCTGCTCGCTCTCGGATTCGCCTCGAGCATGTACACCTCGCCATCCTTGTAGGCCAGTTGAAGATTCATAAGCCCCTTTGTTCCGAGCGCAATTGCGACCGTGTTCGTTATCTCCCGGATTCTGTCCATCGTCTCCGGTGAAAGGTTTCTCGGAGGGAGGACCATCGTTGCGTCGCCGGAATGGACGCCCGCCTCTTCGATGTGTTCCATGATGCCCCCGATGAACACTTCCTTGCCGTCGCAGACCGCATCGACGTCTATCTCTATCGCGTGCGAGAGATATTTGTCGATGAGTATCGGTCTCCTTTTAGACACTTTCACGGCGCCCTTCATGTATGATTCGAGTTCCGCCTCGCTGTACACGATTTCCATCGCCCTTCCGCCGAGCACAAAGCTCGGCCGTATCAATACCGGATAGCCTATCCTCTCCGCGATCTGCTTCGCCTCTTGGAATGAATACCCGGTCCCAGCGTCGGGCTGTGCGATCTTCAAGTCGGTCATCAGCTTCGAGAATTTCTCCCTGTCCTCTGCCAGCTCGATTGCCTCAGGGGATGTCCCCATCACCTTGCACTTCAACTCGCCGAGTTCCTTATCGAGAGGTCCTGCGAGATTGACCGCAGTCTGCCCTCCGAATTGAAGGATCACGCCGTCAGCGTCCTCTTTCTCAATCACGGCGAGTACATCCTCGGTCGTCAAAGGTTCGAAATATAGCCTGGAGGACACATCGAAGTCTGTCGATACGGTCTCAGGGTTGTTGTTGATTATGATTGCGTCGATGCCTTCTTCCTTCAGGGCCAGCGCGCCGTGCACGCAGCAATAGTCGAATTCGATCCCCTGCCCGATGCGTATCGGTCCGCCGCCGACTATGATGATTTTCTTGTTCTTCGAGGGGCGCGCCTCGCAGAACTGCTCGCTCGTGGAGTAGAAATAAGGCGTCTGAGCTTCGAACTCCGCGGCACATGTATCGACCATTTTGAATACGCTGTTAATACCCATTTTCTTTCTGCTTTTCCTTATCTGGATTTCCGTGTTCTTCGAAAGCATCGAAAGATATTCGTCCGAAAATCCGATTTTCTTCGCCCTCTTGAGGAGTTCCGGGGTGAGCTCTCCCGCCTTCAGCTCGTTCTCTATCTTTATGATGTTTCTAATCTTCTCTATGAAGAACGGGTCCCATTTCGTCCTCTCGCAGATCCATTGATTGGTCTTTCCAAGCCTGATCGACTCGGCGATTGCGAAAAGCCTACGGTCTGTCGGATTTTTCAGTTCGGCTTCTAGCTCCTCCTCCGTCCATTCCTCTGATTCCAGACCAATTTGGTCTATCTCGAGCGATCTCACCGCCTTCAACAGCGATTCCTCGAAGCATCTCCCGATCGACATGACCTCCCCGGTGCTCTTCATCTGCGTCCCGATTTTCCTGTCGACCGTCCTGAACTTGTCGAACGGCCAGCGGGGCATTTTTGTGACAATGTAATCTATGGACGGCTCGAATGCAGCGCATGTCTTGCCTGTTATGGCATTAGGTATCTCGTCGAGCCTCATGCCGACCGCAATCTTTGCCGCAACACGCGCTATTGGATATCCTGTCGCCTTAGACGCGAGAGCCGAGCTTCTCGATACGCGCGGGTTCACCTCTATGACCCTGTATTCCCCTGTGTCGTGATTAAGCGCGAATTGAATATTGCATCCGCCCTCGATTCCGAGAGCCCTGATGATTATCAGTGAGGCTGAGCGGAGCATCTGATGATCGTTGTCGCTCAACGTCTGTGCTGGAGCGACGACAATGCTCTCACCGGTATGGATCCCCATCGGATCTAGATTCTCCATGTTGCATACCGTGATGCAGTTGTTGTTCTTGTCGCGCATCACCTCGTATTCGTATTCCTTCCATCCGAGGACGCTCTCCTCTATCAGGATCTGCCGGATCCTAGAATATGCGAGCCCTCTTCCTGCAATCGGCGTGAGCTCCTCTTCGTTAAATGCAACGCCTCCCCCCGTCCCCCCGAGCGTGTACGCGGGTCTGATTAAGACCGGGTATCCGCCAACTTTATCAATGGCCGCGCGCGCCTCCTCTACCGAGCCTACCGTAAGGCTTCTCGGGATTGGCTCGTTCAGGTCTATCATCATCTTTCGGAAGAGCTCTCTGTCCTCGGAGAGGGCGATGGCTTTTGGCTGAGTCCCAAGAAGCTCGCAATCTAGTTTCTCTAAGTATCCCTTTTCGGCCAGCTCGGCGCATATGTTCAGCGCGGTCTGGCCGCCCATGCCGGACATTATCCCGTCAACCTTCTCCTTCTCGATTATCTTCACTATCGAGGGGAGTGTAAGCGGTTCGATGTACACGGCGTCCGCCATATCAGGGTCGGTCTGAATGGTTGCGGGATTGGAGTTCACAAGGACCGTCTTATAACCCTCTTCCCTGAGAGACCTGCATGCCTGGGATCCCGAGAAATCGAACTCCGCCGCCTGCCCGATCACGATGGGGCCACTACCGATGACCATGATTTTCTCTATGTCATCCCTTTTCGGCATGCCGACCCTCCATCATCTTGCCAAATTCGTCGAATGAGAATGACGTGTCGCGCGGACCGGGCTTCGCCTCAGGGTGGAACTGCACAGAGAGCACAGGCAGCTCCTTGTGCCTCATCCCTTCGACAGTTTTATCGTTCTGATTGATTAGGGTGACATCAAGGCCCGTGCTCCCGAGGCTGTTT
>JAOUEZ010000187.1 GCA_029858465.1 Thermoplasmata archaeon
AGGCAACGGGTACTTGTTGACATCAATGACATTATCCAGGAATCTTACCGCCCAGATTGTTGTGTCCTTCACCCTGTCCCAGTCTATCGTCCAGCCGTTCTCCCCCTTCGCGATCATCCTCGACAGATTAATTGATCCGAGATTGCAAGATTCAAACGGCAGAAGAGGCTGCTCTCCGCAAGGATTCGTGCTCTCAATCTGCCCAATCTCAGGAGTCGGGTTGTCCCTGTTGATCCTGTCAATGAATATGATTCCTGGCTCACCGTTTCTCCAGGCCATGTTGACTATCATGTCGAAGACGGTGTCAGCATCCAGCTGCCCGTCGATCTCTTTTGTCCTCGGGTTCAACAGATCGTATTTCGCCTTGTCCTTTACGGCCTTCATGAATTTGTCCGTCAGGGCGACTGAGATGTTGAAATTCGTGAGATGCTTCTGATCCTTCTTCGCAGTTATGAATTCCAGAATGTCTGGGTGATCCACTTTTAGAATTCCCATGTTCGCTCCGCGTCTCGTGCCGCCTTGCTTGATTGTCTCCGTCGCGGCATTGAAGACCTCCATGAACGATATCGGCCCACTCGAGACACCCTTCGTACTCTGTACAGAATCATTGGCCGGTCTCAGTCTAGAGAAGGAGAACCCGGTACCTCCTCCGCTCTTGTGAATGAGAGCAGTGTATTTTATCGCATCAAATATCTCCTCAATCGAATCGCCGACCGGGAGAACGAAGCATGCCGAGAGCTGGCCCAGTTCTCTTCCCGCATTCATCAATGTCGGGCTATTGGGAACGAAATCGAGCAATGACATCATTGAATAGAATTTCTGTTCGATCTCCGAGAGCTCTTCTTCGGATATCCCATAATTCTTCTCGGCGCTTGCGATAGTTCTTGCTACTCGTATGAACATATCCTTGGGATTCTCTGTCACATTCCCCTTGTTATCCTTCTTCAAATATCTCCTCTGAAGGACCCTTATGGCATTTTTCGTGATGTTAGGCTCCCTGCTGTACCCTTCAACATTGGCGATAGATCGATTGTTAGGTTCGGAACCCCCGTTGAGTGTTCGTTCACCCGAATGTCCGTTTGACTGCATCCCTTATTCCCCCGCACCGATTCTGATATTTTGATGGATTTCTTTGTCCGAATCGTTGATAGCTCTGCCAAGCGTCTTTCAGTCCCCGGCAAATGCTCCGTTCTCCTATAAGGATGGCTCTTTCTATTCCAAGAGAGGCATAGTCATTAGAGTGCCATCCCATTCCTTTTTCGATATTTCGCGGTGGCATCCGGGAGTGACTTATGCGAATATAGCGATTTCTAGAATATGCTTTGGTAACAGTCCCCTCCTCTTTACCCGTTATTGTTATCAGCTTTTTTATCATATTTATTACCAATTGTATGGTCACTGTATTGCATATTTTTATATGAAATAGACTCCTGAGTATTAATTAACCTAACCATCGAATAATTCTTTAAGTGGGAGTATATTGAAAGTGTTCCGGTGAGAGATAATGAAAATCAAGCTTAAGCTGTTCGCATCCTTCAGACAAGCATTCGATTCGAGCGAAATCGAATATGAACTACCCGAAGGATCGACAGCATCGGATCTTCTCAATGATATAATCAGCAAGCATCCCTCCCTCGAACGCCTCAGGGGCCATGTGATTGTCACTGTCAATAGAAATGCGGTCTCTTTGGAGTTCATCCTAAATGAGGGGGCTGAGATATCTATCCTGCCTCCAGTAAGCGGCGGCTGATCAGGTAAGAAATACTTTTTTCATCGGCTGCCCGTTCTTGCATTCTATTTCGTTGAAGACAGTTGTGACCTGATATTTTCCACCGGAATTGATGCCGATTGGGTTGCATAGGCGGTAGTTCTCGCATGAAAAGTATGAACATCTATTCGGTTCGAAGGATATTGATATCCCCTCTATCGCATATCTCGATAGAACTGAGGCGGGAATGCCTACTGGCTCAGCCTCAACGACTCTCACGCCGTTTTCATGTATTTTGCAATCGTGATGGATTTCCCTCACAGAGGATATTGTATACCATTTCCCAACATCAAGATTGAAACACACAGTTTTCAGCTTGCAGTCTCTGCATTCTGAGAGAGGCCCAAGATACACGAAAGTCTCTCCCTTCTTCGCAAGTAACTCCCCAATCAGAGTAATCGTAGCCATGATTTCCGCTCTCCTTCATCCCCCAATCACTTCCGTGATTCTCGCGAGGCGCTCGGCCGCCTCACAGGTCAATCCTTTGTCTCCAAGCACAGTATATCTGTCCGTGCGGACCTCGTGTGCCTTGCATAGCGCCTGAATAATTGTCTCTTTCGGGATGCCCATTTGTTCGGCAGTCGTTGGAGCTCCGATCGTCGAAAGGGAATCTCGAATTCTCTGCCAATTGCCTCCGTGGAGATACATCATTAATATCGTCCCTATTCCGCACTGCTCGCCGTGTAGAGCCTTCTTAGGTGCTAGCATGTCTAGCATGTGCGAGAACATATGCTCCGCGCCGCTCGTTGGCCTGGAGCTTCCCGCGATGGCCATTGCTATGCCGGAAATTATTATCGGCTTTATCGCCGTCCAAATGCTCTCCTCGAGGTTAGGCTTGATGGCTGAAGCATTCGAAATTATCGTTTCAGCCGCATAATCCGAAATAGTCGCTGCGCTCGTGCTGATTTCCTCCCCTCTCAGCCTCTGTGCCAGCTTCCAATCCAGGATTGCGGTCTTGTTGCTGACGACATCCGCGCATCCCGATGCGAGAAGCCTGAAAGGAGCCTTGATTATCACCTTGGTGTCGACGATTATTGCCAGAGGTACCTTCGCCTCAACAGAAACCGA